>DATCVD010000364.1:0-4135 GCA_036567125.1 Pyrinomonadaceae bacterium
GGCGGCGGCGCGGCCGTCCGTCCGTCTGATTCCGGCGGCGCGGCCGCCTGCGCGTCCGGCCCCGCGTTTTCTTTCCCGTCACCTGTCACGGCTTACTCGTCACCGCCTTTCGGCAGCCGCGCGCGGGCGGCGCGCATCTAAAATCCGCGCTATCATAGCCGCGTTCGCTCCCGAATGTGCAGTCTAATTTGACCGGCAGGCGCGCCGCGCGCCGCGGGCCGCGCCGCTTGACGCGGGAAGGAACGGACGTGCTCAGAGTCGAATACCGCGAAGGTCTCTATCTGCCCGACCTCGATCTGTGGCTCGACGCCGACGGCGAGCGCGACCGCTGCGTCATCTCGCACGCACACTCCGACCACATCGCCGGCCACCGCGCCATCGTCTCGACGGCCGAGACCGCGCGCATCTTCCGCCACCGCGTCGGCCACGCGGAGGTGACGACGCAAGCCTACGGCGAGCGGCGCGACTACGGCCGTTACAGTCTGACCTTCTTCCCGGCGGGCCACTGCCTCGGCTCCGCGCAGATTCTCGTCGAGGCGAACGGCGAGCGGCTGGTTTACACCGGCGACATCAAGCTGAGGCCGAACGTCGCCGCGGAGGACGCCGTCATCGTCCCCTGCGACACGCTCGTCATGGAATCGACCTTCGGCGAGCCGCAGTACGTCTTCCCGCCCGACCTCGTGACGAACGAGAGGCTCTACGCCGCCGTCGAGCGCGCGCTCTCGGACGAGCGCGTCCCCGTCGTCTTAGCCTACGCGTTGGGCAAGGGTCAGGAGGCTCTGGAAATCCTGCTCAGGCGCGGCTACCGCGTCACGCTCCACGGCTCGGTCTGGAACGTGACGGAGATTTACCGCGAGCTGGGCGTGGAGTTTTCCGGGCCGTATGAGAAGTACGACCGCGAGCATTTGCGCGGCCGCGTCCTCATCGCGCCGCCGGGCTGTCGGAAGCAGCCGATGGTGCAGAACATCGAGCGGCGCTACGTCATCATGCTGACGGGCTGGGCCTTGTCGAAGAGCGCGCCCTACATGTACAAGGGCGTCGATCTCGTCCTCCCGCTCTCCGACCACGCCGGCTACGACGACCTCGTCCGCCTCGCGCGCGAGTCGGGCGCCGGGCGCGTCATCACCATGCACGGCCCGGCGAAGTTCGCCGCCAGCTTGCGCGAACTCGGCATCAACGCCGAGCACCTCGCCCAACACCCCGGCGCGGTCACGAAGAAGCAGACCGGCAAGAAAGCGGCGACCGCCGTCGAGCAGCGCCTGTTCGAGTAGGGCGCGCGCGCCCGCCGGCTCAGAAAGTGCGCGCGCCGTCCACGTTGCTGTAGGCCGAGTCGCCGCCGTCGCGCGCTCCAGCCAGCGGACGAGGTTGTACTCCCAGCCGGCGCTCGCAATGCCGAAGTAGGCTTCCGGGCCGGGCGCCACGTTGGTGACGAACTCGCCGGAGCCGACGCCGTAGGCCGCGGCCGGGTTGGGGCTGGGCGCGTACGGGCGGTTGAAGGGGAGTTCAGTTTTAGGTCACGGCATCCCGGTTCGCCGGAAACCGGGAGTCGCGCCCCCTCGTTCTCGGCGGGCAATAAATTATCGGTGAGTGAGGCCCCGCCCCGGCCGTCAGCCCTTGCCGCCCGCGGCCATCTTCTTCAACTCGTCGGCGCACCCCTCGCAGACGCGCGTGATGGCGCGCTCGAGGTTCGAGTCGATGTCGGTGAGCGTCTGGAGGACGCGCGCGGGCAGGCGCAGGGTGACGACCATGTACTGCTCGTCGGTCTGCGGGTGCGCCAGCGCCCGCTCGATGCCGCGCAGCAGCGCGTCGTAGTCGGGCGGCTTCGCCAGATACTCCTGCACGCCGAGGCGCTCGCACACGTCGCGCGACTCGGCCATCGTCTCGCCCGTCACGACGACGACGGGCACGCTTGCCGAGAGGCCGCGGATTTTTTCGAGCACCTTCGTGCCGTGCATTTCCGGCAGCGTCATGTCCATCAGCACGGCGTCCGGCGGGTGCGCCTCGAACTCGGCCAAGCCCTCCTCGCCCGTGTAGGCCACGGTCACGTCGTAGCCCGCGCCCGCGAGCGACGACTCGTAGAGTTCGGCCAAGTCCTCTTGATCTTCGATGACGAGAATGCGATGCTTGCCCACGCTACCGACACCCCTTTGCACCGAGACGACGCCGCGCGCTTTCGGCGGGAACGCGCCGGCTGCGGCGGAGTCTCCAATTTTACCGGCTACTTTTGCGCGGAGTATAACAGAAACGGCAAGATGACTCCCCAGATTGCCACCGTCCTCGTCCTCCTGCTCGTCGCGCTCGTCCTCTTCGGGCTCGAGCGCATCCCCATCGACGTCGTCACCATCCTGCTCGTCATCGCGATGGTCTTGACGAAGACGCTGTCCGCCTCGGAAGCCTTCGCCGGGTTCGGCAACGACATCATCATCACCATCGCCGGGCTGTTCGTCCTGACCGGCGGGCTGGTCAAGACGGGCGTCGTCGACGCGGTCGGCCGCCGCCTGCACCACATCTCCGGCGGGAGCGAGTTCCGCCTGACGGTGCTCGTCATGCTGACGGCCGCGGCCTGCGCCTCCGTGATGAAGAACACCACGACGACGGCGATGTTCGTCCCCGTCGTGATCGGCATCGCGGCGCGCGCGAAGGTGCAGCCGTCGAAACTTCTGATGCCGCTCGCCTTCGGCGCGATCCTCGGCGGGACGTGCACGCTCATCGGCACCTCGACGAACCTCGCCGTCAGCGGCGCGATGACGCGCCTCTCGGCCTCGACGGGCCAGCAGCTCGAACCCTTCTCGATGTTCGAGTTGACGCCGGTCGGCATCGTCATCGTCGCCGTCGGGATGCTCTACATGCTGCTCGTCGGCCTGCGGCTGCTGCCCGCGCGCGGGAGCGCCGACTCTCTGGCCGAGCAGTACCACATCCGCGAGTACGTCTCCGAGGTGGTCGTGCTCGACGACTCGCCGCTCGTCGGCCGCACGCTCGCCGAGGCGAATCTGAGCGAGCAGATGGACTTGCTCGTGATCGGGATTCTGCGCGGCAAGCAGGGCCGGGTCGCGCCGCGCCCCGAGGAGACGGTGCAGGCCGGCGACTCCCTGCTCGTGCAGGGGCGCGTCGAGGACATCCTGCGCGTCAAGAACGAGGCCGGCATCGAGATCAAGGCCGACTTCAAGCTGCGCGACAGCGACCTCGAAACCGGCGGCGTCGAGCTGTTCGAGGCGATGGTCTTGCGCGGTTCGAGCCTCGTCGGGCGCACGCTCAAGGGCACGCGCTTCCGCGAGCGCTACGGGCTGACGACGCTCGCCATCAACCGCCACGGCGTCGCGCTGCTGTCGAAGCTCTCGACCGTCTCCCTGCGCTTCGGCGACGTGCTGCTCGTGCAGGGCCGGCGCGCCAACATCGAGCACTTAGTCTCGGAAGGTCACCTCCTGCTGCTCGAAGACGTGTCGGAGCAGCGCGGGCGGGCGAACAAGAGGAAGTGGGCGCTGCTGGCCTTCGCCGTCTTCATCCTGATCTCGATCTTCCACCCGTTCGACATCCCGCTCTCGGTCGCCGTGCTGCTCGGCGTGCTGATCCTGCTCGCCTCGCGCGCCGTGCGGACGAACGAGGTGTACCCGATGATCGACTTCCGCCTGATCGTCCTCATCGCCGGCATGATCAGCTTCGGCGCGGCGATGGAGCGCACGGGCGCGGACAAGTACCTCGCGGGCCTGATCGTCCAGACCGTGGGGGCTTACGGCGCGGTCGCCGTGATGGCCGGCTTCGTGCTGCTCACCGTCGCGCTCACGCAGCCGATGTCGAATCAGGCGGCGGCGCTCGTCGTGCTGCCCGTCGCCATGCAGACGGCGGCGCAGCTGGGCCTAAACCCCCGCACCTTCGCCGTCGCCATCACCTACGCCGCGTCGTGCTCGTTCCTCACGCCGCTCGAACCCGCCTGCGTGCTCATCTACACGCCCGGCCGCTACCGCTTCTTCGACTTCTTCAAGGTCGGCTCGATCCTGACCGTCGCCGTCCTCATCGTCGTCATCCTGCTCGTCCCGTGGCGCTGGCCGCTCTAGCCCGCCCGCCGGGGCGTCGGCGCGGCGGCCCTCATTCGCCGCGGGTCTCAAACCCCCTCGCCGCGCGATCGGATCGCGCGCTG
>DATCVD010000365.1:0-2396 GCA_036567125.1 Pyrinomonadaceae bacterium
CCCGCGGAGTTGGCGCGCTTCGCGCGGGAGTTTTCGGGCAGCCCGCTGTTGGATTACGCGGGCGGCGTGTCGCCGCGCGTGGCGCTCGGCCACGGCGTCTACACCTCGACCGAGTACCCGGAGCACTACGCGCTCTCGCTGCACAACGAGATGTCCTACACCTACCGCTGGCCCGCGCGACTGTTCTTCCACTGCGCGGTCGCGCCCGCCGGCGGCGGGGAGACGCCCATCGCCGACAGCCGCCGCCTGCTCAAGTCGGTGGGCGCGGACGTGGCCGAGAGGTTCAAGCGGGCGGGCGTCCGGTACGAGCGCAACCTGACGGGCGATCCCGCGTCGGGCTACTCGTGGCAGGCGGCCTTCGAGACCGCGGACGGGCGCGCCGTCGAAGACTACTGCCGGCGGGGCCGGGTAGATTTCGTCTGGAAAGAGGGCGGCGGCTTGCGCCTGAGCGAGGTGCGGCCGGCGACCGCAGCACACCCGGAGACGGGCGAGGAGGTCTGGTTCAATCAGGCCGACGGCTTCCACCCCAGCGGCATGGACGAGGCGACTTACCGCGCGCTCGTCGCGGAGGTCGGGGAGGATAATTTGAGACTCAACGCCCGCTTCGGCGACGGCTCGGCCATCGAGCCTTCGCTGCTCGACCGCGTCCGCGCCGCGATGCGCGAGGAGATGGCGCTCGTGCCGTGGCGCGCGGGCGACACCCTCGTCCTCGACAACCTGCTCGCCGCCCACGGCCGCATGCCCTTCACAGGCCCGCGCAAAATCATCCTCGCCATGACGTGAGCCGGCGACGCCGAGCACTCAAGTAAGCCGGCGGCGTGTGACGACGCCGAATCTCATTCGCGCCTTCGCCGCCTCAAGTCTCGCGCGCCCTCGCGCGCGGCTTTTTCTTTACCGGGAAAGAAGCCGCGCGCGAGGGCGCGAACTGTTTTCGGCTACCGTGGGTTGATCGCACGCGTCAGCGAGGCCCAGAGCGCGGGCGTCGAGGCCGCGTTGGCCGGCGGGCGCGGGATGAGTTTCCTGAAGTCGTCGGTGAACGTGCCGTCGACGCGGATGCTGAAGGTCAGGCCCTCGCCGCCGTCGCTGCCGTGGAACTGGTTGACGGTGTCGAACCACGCGCTGTACGACTCGACGTAGCGCCGCTCGCCCGTCTCGTGGTTGAGCATGTAAAACGGCTTCTCCAGATTCGTCCTGAACCAGACGAACTCGTGGCACACGTCGGTCGCGTCGTGATCGCGGTGCGCGGGGACGGGGCGCGACGCGTCGTCGTACATGATGAGCATCCGGCCCGTGGCCTTAAACGGGAGCGTTGCGATGAAGCGCATCAGCTCGGAGAACTCCTCGCACGCGGGCGTCGGCCCCCAGAGGTCGGTGCGGTCGAGGTCGTAGTAGCTGTCGGGCCGGCTCGACTGCGCGAGGTAGATCATGCGCGAGCCGGGCCGGTCGTCGTCCGTATCCTTGAGGCGGTGCGGGCCGGTGTAGAAGCGTATGTCGGAGCGCGCGGCGGCGTGGCGGCGGACGCGCTCGGCCACGTAGCCGTCGAGCGAGCGGAGCCGGCCGACGTCGATGAACTCGTCGAAAGACTTGTAGCAGGGGTACTCGATCCGCGGGTCGAGTTCCGCGCCCGACAACTCCGACGCGCGCGCCGCGCCGGCCGACTGTTCCGCGCTGACGCGCTTTGCCGCCTGACTCATACGGTCGTTCACCTGCCCTCTTAGATTTCGTGAACAGAAAGATTAAACCCGAACTCGGCGGCCCGCAACCGGCGCGGCCCGTCCGGCCGGCGTGTCCGCGACAGCACACGCAAACAAAAACAGGGGCCGGCCGCCTGAGCACCTCGTCTCCGCGCAACAAGCTCTTCTGTCTGAAGCCAGCGGGGTTCAGTAAAATCTAGAAAGTTGCACCCGACAGTTGCGTCGGCGGTAGTGCGCGGGAGATCAGCCGTAAAGAACAATCTGTGAGGCGCGAGAGTCTGCAAAGCTGGTGCGGTGAGGATGCGTCATCAGACACGCTTTTGGGCGTGTTAGGCTGAACGGTTCGGCTTTCGCCTCCCCGTTGCGGAGTCAGGGCGAACCGCCCGGCACAATATGCGTTAGACAGGCGGCGATCCGGTATGCTGTCGCTAGCCGCCTAACAAGGGGATGAATCGGAGGCGGAATCAGTCGGGCCATCATCGAGGACTTGAACGACCTCGCAGTTGTTTGCGCGCCGGTTATCCGCAGCGTTCGGCGTCGCTGCCGCCGGGCGGGTGTAGGACTTAAAACGATCGGGGGATAAGCATGTTCTGCCCCAACTGCGGAGCGAGGAATAATAAGAAGCAGAACTACTGCCGCTCCTGCGGGCTGAACCTCCGGGACGCGGCGAAATCGCTGATCAGTCAGCTCGCCTTCGGCGAG
>DATCVD010000366.1:0-4774 GCA_036567125.1 Pyrinomonadaceae bacterium
CCCTTGCGCGACGAGCTGGTCGGCGACGCGCGCCGCCGCGAGATCGCGGTGCGCTGCGCGCTCGGCGCGGGCCGGCTGAGAATCGTCCGCCAACTGCTGACCGAGAGCCTGCTGCTCGGCGCGGCCGGCGGGCTGCTCGGACTCCTGTTCGCGGTCTGGTCGTTCGCCTTCCTGCGCCAGCTCGTGCCCGCCGGCATGCGCGAGGCGACCGAGCTGCAACTCGACGCGCCCGTCCTCCTCTTCACGCTCGCCGTCTCCCTGCTCGCCGGCCTCGGCTTCGGCCTCGCGCCCGCGCTCCAAGCTTCCCGAACCGATCTGGGCGACGCGCTCAAGAGCAACACCGCGCGCGCCGGCTTCGGCGGCCGCTCGCGCCGCCTGCGCGACGCCTTCGTCGTCTCCCAAGTCGCGCTCTCGCTCGTCCTCTTGGTCGGCGCGGGCCTCCTCGTCCAGACGCTCACGAAGCTGCGCGGCCAGTACGACGACTTGCGGCCCGAGCGCGTGCTGGCCGTCCGCACGCAGCTCTCGGGCGAGCGTTACGACGAGCACGCGCGCCGCACCGATTTTTACGAGCGCGTGCTCGCGCGCGTGCGCGCGCTGCCCGGCGTCGAGGCCGCGGGCTACGCGACGGCCGTGCCGCTCGCTTGGAAGGGCGGCGCGAACGGACTCCAACTCGAAGGCAAACAGCCCACGCCGGGCCTCGCTTGGAACGCCATCCACCGGCAGGCCACGCCCGACTACTTCCGCGCCATCGGGATCGCCGTCCGCGAGGGCCGCGCCTTCGCCGACGCGGACAACGAAACGGGCCTGCCCGTCGCCGTCGTCAACGAGGCGATGGCCCGCCTCTACTGGCCGGGCGAGAGCGCGGTCGGCAAGCGTTTCAAGATCGCCGGCCCTTCGGGCACCGACGTTCACCCGTGGCGCACCATCGTCGGCGTCGTCGCCGACGTGCGGCAGATGGGGGCCGACGCGCCCGTGCGCGCCGAGGCCTACATCCCGCAGCGTCAGGCCGGGGCGCATCCCTTCCACGCGCCGCGCGACTTGGTCGTGCGCGCCGCGGCCGATCCGCTGGGGCTGGCGGCGGCCGTGCGCGAGGCGATCAGGGAAGCCGATCCGGGCCAGCCGATCACCATCCGCACGATGGACGAACTCCTCGGCCGCGAGACGGCCGAGCGGCGACTGGGCGCGACGCTCGTGCTCTCGTTCGCCGCGCTCGCGCTGCTGCTCGCCGCGCTCGGCATCTACGGCGTGCTCGCCTACTTCGTCACGCAGCACGTCCCCGAAATCGGCGTCCGCCTCGCGCTCGGCGCGCGCCCCGCCGACATCCTCGCCCTCGTGCTCAGGCGCGGGATGAGCTTGGCCTTCATCGGCCTCGCCGCGGGGCTGCTCGCGGCCTACGCGCTGACGCGGCTGATGGCGGGGATGCTCTTCGGCGTCTCGGCGACCGACCCGCTGACCTACGCGGCCGTCGCCCTCGTGATCGCCGCCGTCGCGCTCGCCGCCTGCCTTATCCCGGCGCGGCGCGCCATGAAGATCGATCCGATGGAAGCACTGCGGTACGAGTAAAGACGTAAATCGTGAATCGTAAATCGTGAATTGATCAATAGCCGTGAACCGTGCGTCGTGAATCGTGAATTGAAGAAAGACTGTTCTTTCTATTCACGATTGACGATTCACGATTTACGAGGAGGTCGTGATGGGAAAGCTGCTGCAAGACGTGCGATACGGCGTGCGGATGCTCTTGAAGAGTCCGGGCTTCGCGGTGGTGACGATTCTGGCGCTGGCGCTGGGCATCGGGGCGAACACGGCGATCTTCTCGGTCGTCAACGGCGTGCTGCTCCGGCCGCTGCCGTTCGCGACGGCCGACCGGCTGGTCTTCCTCTCGGAGTGGAGCCAGCAGGTGCCGAACATGTCGGTCTCCTACCCGAACTTCGAGGACTGGCGGCGCGAGACGCGCACGATGGAGGGCATGGCCGCCTTCCGCTCGAACGGCCTTATCCTGACGGGCGGCTCCGAGCCGGAGCGGCTGACGGCGCGCGAGGTCTCGCACAACTTCTTCGCCGTGCTCGGCGCGTCGCCCGCGATAGGCCGCGCCTTCCTGCCCGACGAGGATAAGCCGGGCGGCGAGCGCACCGTCATCCTCAGCCACGGGCTGTGGCAGCGCCGCTTCGGCGGCGACCCCTCGATAGTCGGCAAGCCGCTGACGCTCTCGGACGAGAGCTACACGGTCGTCGGCGTGCTGCCGCAGGATTTCGAGTGGCAAGCGCCCGTCGACATCTGGGTCCCCATCGGGCTGGGCGCGGCCGGGATGCAGAACCGCGGCAACCACCCCGGCATCTACGTCGTCGGGCTGCTCAAGCCCGGCGTGACGGTCGAGCAGGCGCGCGCCGACATGAAAGAGATCGTCGGCCGCGTCTCGCAGCAGTTCCCGCAGGAGGTTAACCCGAACAGCTTCACCGTCACCACGCTCCAGAACCGCACGACCGACAGCATCCGCGCCTCGCTCTGGGTGCTGATGGCGGCGGTCGGCTTCGTCCTTTTGATCGCGTGCGCGAACGTGGCGAACCTGCTCTTGGCGCGCGCCGCGTCGCGCTCGAAGGAGATGGCGATCCGCGCGGCGATGGGCGCGGGCCGGGTGCGGATCATCAGGCAGCTTTTGACCGAGAGCGTGATGCTCTCCGTCGCGGGCGGGGCGTTGGGGCTGCTCTTCGCTTCGTGGGGCTTGGAGGCGCTGCTCGCCGCCATCTCGGACGACGTGCCGCGCCTGCTCTTGGTCAACGTCGGTCTGGACGCGCGCGTCCTCGCCTTCACGCTCGGCGTCTCGGTGCTGACGGGCCTGCTGTTCGGCCTCGCGCCCGCCATCCAGATTTCCAAGACCGACCTCAACGAGTCGCTCAAGGAGGGCGGCCGGACGGGCGCGAGCAGCGGCAAGCACTACGTCCGCAACGCGCTCGTCGTGGCCGAGGTCGCGCTCTCGCTCCTGCTCTTGGTCGGCGCGGGGCTGCTGGTTAAGAGCTTCCTGAACCTCCAGAACTCCGACCTCGGCTTCAACCCGCAGAACGTTTTGACGGCGCGCATCGCGCTCCCCGAAAAGCGCTACCGGGAGAACGCGCAGATCGAGAACTTCTACAAGGCGGTCGAGCAGCGCGTGCGCGCGCTGCCGGGAGTGGAGGCCGCGGGGCTGACCGTCGGCCTGCCGATGAACGGCGGCATCGAGTCGAGCATCGCGGTCGAGGGGCAGGAGCAGCCGGCGAACCCGAACGACGCGCCCGTCGCGGTCAGCCTCGCGGTCAGCCCCGGCTACTTCGGCGCGATGAACATCCCGCTCGTCGAAGGGCGCGGCTTCACCGACGGGGACAGGGACGACAGCCCGCGCGTCGTCGTCGTGGACGAGATGCTGGCGAAGCGCTTCTTCCCCGCCGCGTCGCCGCTCGGCAAGCGCCTGCGCTTCGGCGGGCCGAACGCGGAGGGGATGCACTGGTTCGAGATCGTCGGCGTCGCCAAGCACGTCAAGCACTACGGGCCTGACGAGGAGGGGCGCGTCGAGGTCTACCGGCCCTACACGCAGTTCGTCCTGTCGGCCAACCACCCGGCGCTGCGCGGCCAGCCGCTCACCTACCCGCGCGGGATGAGCATCGCGGTGCGCACCTCCGGCGACCCGAACGCGCTCGCGCCCGCGCTGCGCGGGGCCGTGCTGGAGATCGACCGCGACCAGCCGCTCTCCTTCGTGCAGACGATGGACACCATCGTCGCCTCGACCATCGCGCCGCAGCGGCTGGCGACGTGGCTGCTCGGCATCTTCGCCGCCACGGCCCTCGTGCTCGCCGCGCTCGGCATCTACGGCGTGATGGCCTACTCGGTCACGCAGCGCACGCACGAGATCGGGCTGCGGATGGCGCTCGGCGCGGAGCGCCGCGACGTGCTCCGCATGATCGTCGGGCAGGGGATGAAGCTGACGCTCATCGGCGTCGGGATAGGGCTGGTCGGCGCGTTCGTCGTCATGCGCTACGGGCTGACCTCGCTCCTGTTCGGCGTCGAGGCCAGCGACCCGCTGACCTACGTCGGCGTCGCCCTCGCGCTCTCGGCCGTCGCGCTGCTCTCCTGCTTCTTCCCCGCGCGCCGCGCGACGAAAGTCGATCCGATGGTGGCGCTCAGGTACGAGTAAAGCCGTGAATCGTGATTCGTCAATCGTGAATAGACCGAACAGGTTTCATCCATTCACGATGCGCGATTCACGATTCACGGGCTTTCATCCATTCACGATTCACGATTCACGATTCACGGCGGTTAATCATGCGCACACTCTGGCAGGACGTTAAATTCGGCGTGCGGGTGCTGTTGAAGAGTCCGGCGTTCACGGCCGTGGCCGTGCTGGTCGTGGCGCTCGGCGTCGGGGCGAACACGGCGATCTTCTCGGTCGTCAACGCGGTGCTGCTCCGTCCGCTGCCGTTCGAGCAGCCGGAACAGCTCGTGCGCGTCTTCGGGACGAGCGTGCGGCGCAACAACCTGCGCCGGCCGCACTCGTTCCCGAACTTCGCAGACCTGCGCGCGCAGAACACCTCGTTCGAGGCGATGTCGGCCTACTCGGGCGCGACCGGCGCGCTCTCGATTGGCGACGCGCCCGAACAGATCACGGGCATCGCCGCGACGGGCGAGATCTTCCGCGTGCTCAGAGCCAAGCCCGCCGCGGGCCGGCTGCTCGGGCCGGAAGACGAGCGGCCCGGCGGCTCGACCGCGCTCGTCATCAGCCACGGGCTGTGGCAGCGGCGCTTCGGCG
>DATCVD010000367.1:0-3167 GCA_036567125.1 Pyrinomonadaceae bacterium
CCGCGCGCCGCGCCGGCAGTCCGCGCCACCGCCGTTGAGTTCGCGCCGAGTGGCTGTTACGCTGATGGCTGACGGCCGGAGGGCGCGGCCCACCGCAAGCAACCCTCCCCGCGGCCGTCCGGGCCTCGACGCACTCGATTCAAGCGGCGCGCGAAAAACGACAGGCGCAACCCCGCTCCCGCAACGCGGGACGCGTCCCGTCGCGGACACGCTCTTCTCCGCACGCGATTGAAACCCTCATGCCGACGAAACCGACGAACCCCGGCAAGCTCTACAGACTTAGCGAGCACCCCGTTCACGCGATCATAGGCACTATCTGCGCCGTGCTCGGAGTCATCTTCGGCGGCGGCCAACTCCTCGTGGCCGTCAAGCAGTGGCCGACCGCGCCCGCGCCCGTAGCGCCGCCCGTCGGACAAAGTCCGGCGCCGCCTACCTCAAGCGTGAAGCCGACGCCGCCCACGCCGACGCCGCCCACGCCCACGCCCACGCCCACGCCGACGCCCGTTCCGCCGCCCCCGCCGACATCGAAGCTGCTGACGCCGGGCGGCGGCTTCCCCGGCGAATTCATCCGGCGCGACGAAGTTTACCGGGACTACTTGTTCCGCGTGGGCGCGGACTTGCGGCCGGTGACGATCACGGTCAACGCCGACTACGGGTCTCATCCCGTGGTCACGATCCTCGATCTGCACGACAAGCAGAAGGCACGTTACCGGCCCGGAAGCAGAGACCCGATCATCAAAGAGGTCTTCCCGCCGAAGTTCCCGGGCGAGTACGTGATTCGGGTTCAGGACAAGGACGGCGAAGAGTTGAGGTTCGACATCAGCCTCGACGACTGAGGACTGGGGAGGACTCCGCGCGTGCGACGAACGAACAGCCTGCTGGCCCTGTCGGTTCTGGCAGCGGCCGTGCTCGCCTGCCGCTGCCAGCCCGAGCCGCCGCAGCCGCCGAACAAGGAGGCGGCCGTCAAGCTGGAGCTGGACGGCCCCCGGCGGCAAGCCTCCATCTCGCCGGGCGAGCGCACCACGTACGCCGTCGAGGTGCCCGCCGGCAGCGGCGTGTACCTCTACCTGATCCCGGAGTTGGGCCTCAACCTGAGCGCGGAGGTGAGGGACGAGGCCGGCTTCCCGGTGGCGACCGGGGGCCACAACTATTCGAGCAACACCCGCTACGCCCTCGTCACCTTCGCCTCGCGCCACGGCGGCAACTACTACGTCACGCTCAGCCCGGCCGGCGGCGCGGGCCGCTACGACCTGGAGGCGAAGGGCGGGTGCGGCGGCGGGCGCATCGACCGCCTGCCCGTCCTCACGCGCGGCGGCCAGACGTTTCAGGCCGAGTTGGGCGACTACCCGAATTTCGCCGACTACGTCGTCGAGGCTGACGAGAGGAAGATGCGCTTCACCGTCGATCCGGATTACGGCGTGGACGCCCGGATAAGCATCCACGCCCTCGACTGCCGGCCGTTGGTCACCCTCGACAGCCACCCGGTGCGGCGGGACGGCCTGCTGTTAGCTGAATTCGATTCGAAGTTTCGCGGCAGGTACGTCGTCCGCGTCACGACCTCCGCGGGCGGCGGCGGGAAGTTCAAGATATACGTGCGCTGAGCGCGGCGGCCGACTTTTTTAAGCTCAGGAGACGGACGCGCTCTGTTCGCGGTCGTCTTCCGGCTCGTCGGCTTCGCCCGGTTCTTCGTCGGGCGCGGCGGCGGCCGGGTCGGGGGGTTCTTCGCCTTCCTCGGTGTCGGAGTCGGCCTGCGGGCGCTCGCGGTCGAGGTCGCGTTTGATGGCGTCGAGGATGCCGTTGATGAACTGCGTGGCCTCGAATGAGGAGAAGCGGCGGGCGACTTCCAGCGCCTCGTTGATGATGACGGTGCGCGGCGTCGGCTCGAACAGGAACTCGTAGACGGCGAGGCGCAGGACGTTGCGATCCACGACGGCCATGCGCGAGATGCGCCAGTGCTCGGCGCGCGACTTGATCCGCTCGTCGATCTCCGCGAGGTGCGCGAGCGCGCCCGTCACGAGGCGGGTGGCGAACTCGCGCGCGCCCTCGTCCACGTCCGACTCGCCCAGCTCGGCCCAGTAGTGGCGCACGAGTTCGTCGGCGCGCACGGGCGCGGACGGCCGCGCCCGCTGCCGCTTCTGGTCTTCGGCCGGGCCAGACATCACGTCCGCCGCAAAGAGCATCTGCAAGGCGCTCTCGCGCGCCTTACGTCTTGAACCCATAAATCTAAAAGAGAGATCGGACGCCGGCGAGCTTTGCACACAAGCGAGTGCGCGCGCTCACCTGCCCTTCCGCCTCCCGCCTCCCGCCTTGTCGTCGAATGCGTCCCGGTACAAATTCACCAGCTCGACCGCGCTCATCGCGGCCTCGAAACCTTTGTTGCCCGCCTTCACGCCCGCGCGATCAATCGCCTGCTCGACCGTGTCGGCCGTCACGACGCCGAAGACGACCGGCAGGCCCGACTGCATCCCGGCCTGCGCGATGCCCTTCGTCGCCTCGGCCGCGATGTAGTCGAAGTGCGGCGTCTGCCCGCGGATGATCGTGCCGAGACAGATGACCGCGTCGAAGCGGCCCGACTGCGCGACGCGCGACGCCGCGAGCGGCAGCTCGAACGAGCCGGGCACGCGGAAGTGTTCGACCGCGTCTTCGGCCGCGCCGAGCCGCCCCAAGGCGTCTAGCGCGCCCTCGACCAGCCGCGACGTGAGCAGATCGTTCCAGCGGCTCGACACGATGGCGAACCGGAAGCCCTCGGCGTTCAGACGCCCCTGATGCGTGACGGGCTGCACTCGTCGTCTCCGACCTCGATCTCTCGCGTGAAGGATGAAAGCGTTTGCAGTATAGGGAAAGTGCGCGACGGGTGACAAGTCAGTAGCTGTGAGCCGTTAGCAGTTAGCCGTTAGCTTGAAGGGATTAGCTATCGAGTTACGCTTCGACTTCCCATTTGGTTTTGCTAACAGCTAAGGGCTGGCGGCTAAGAGCTTCCTTTTTATTTGCCTTTAAAAACGGGCGGCCGCTTTTCGAGGAAGGCGCGCGTGCCCTCGCGCACGTCCTCGGTCGAGAAGAGGCGTGAGAAGAGTTCGGCTTCCAGTTCCAAGCCCTCGTCGAGCGGGAGGCGCGCGCCGCGCGTGACGGCCGCGAGGCAGGCGCGCACGGCGAGCGGCGCTTGCCCG
>DATCVD010000368.1:0-3370 GCA_036567125.1 Pyrinomonadaceae bacterium
GCAGCCCGCGTCGACCGCGCCCGCCGGCCCGGCCCGCATCGCCGTCATCGACTCGCGCTTCTTCCGCGGCACGGACGAGAAGGGGACGGGCGGCATCGCCCGCTACATCACGGCCGCCCGCCAGCTCGAAGCCCAGTTCCAGCCGCAGATCAAAGACCTCGAAGGGTTGCAGACGCGGATGAACACCATCGTCGAGAACATCCGCAAGACCTCGGCCGTCGCCAAGCCGGAGGACATCGAGAAGCAGCGGCAGCAGGCCGCCGAACTCGAAGTCCAGATCAAGCGCCGGGACGAAGACCTCCAGCGCGCCGTCGCCGCCCGCCAGGAGGAGGTCATGCGCCCCATCGAGCAGGACGTCTACAACTTCATCCAGTCGTTCGCGCAGCAGCGCGGCTACACGATGGTGATCGACGTGGCCCGCGTCCCCGTCCTCTTCGTCGAGCCGCAGATCGACATCACGCAGGCGTTCATCGCCGAGTACAACCGGACGCGCCCCGCCACGGCCTCGACGGCCGCGCCGGCCGGCAACCGCCCGTAACCGTCCGAGTGAGCGGCCGGCAGTGAGCAGTGAGCAGTAGTCTTTCGGATCACTGCTCACTGCTCGCTGCTTTTCGGCTTACCACCTATGGACACTCTCCTCGACTCGCGCGCCATCCAAGCGATCCTGCCGCACCGCCACCCGTTCCTCCTCGTCGACCGCGTCACCGAACTCGTCCCGCGCGAGCGCATCGTCGCGCTCAAGCAGGTGACGGTCAACGAGCCGTTCTTCGCGGGCCACTTCCCCGGCGCGCCCGTCATGCCCGGCGTCCTGATCATCGAGGCGATGGCGCAGGCCGGCGCGATTCTGGCGCTGCGCGAGTTCGGAGACCGCGGCGAGAAGCTGCCGCTGTTCACGAAGATCAAGGAGGCCACCTTCCGCCAGCCCGTCGTCCCCGGCGACACGCTGATCCTCGAAGTGACGGCGCTGCGCACCGGCTCGCGCGTCCAGCGGATGAGGGGCGAGGCGAAGGTCGAGGGGCGCGGCCTCGTCGCCGAGGCCGAGATCATGTGCGTCGTCGTCGAGCGCGGGGCGATGGGGTAAGACCCGTGAATCGTGAATCGCGAATCGTGAATGGAAAGGGCGAGGCCTCTTCCATTCACGATTCGCGATTCACGCTTTGCGCGCTTTGCTTATGATTCATGCAACGGCCATCGTCGGCGCGGGCGCGCGGCTGGGCGCGGACTGTCACGTCGGCCCGTACTGCGTCGTCGGCGACTCGGTGCGCTTGGGCGACCGCGTGCGCTTGGAGTCGCACTGCGTGGTGGAGGGCGACACGGAGATCGGCGACGACTCGCACGTCTACCCGTTCGCCTCCGTGGGCCTCGCGTCGCAGGACTTGAAGTACAGGGGCGAGCCGGCGCGCACCGTGATCGGCCGCCGCTGCCGCGTGCGCGAGTTCGTCACCGTCCACCGCGGCACGGAGGGCGGCGGCGGACTGACCCGTGTCGGCGACGACTGCCTGCTGATGGCGCAGTCGCACGTCGCGCACGACTGCCTCGTGGGCGACCGCGTCATCATGGCGAACGGCGCGACGCTCGCGGGCCACGTCCTCGTGGAAGACGGCGCGAACGTCGGGGCCTATTCGGGCGTCCACCAGTTCTGCCGCGTGGGCCGGGAGGCTTACGTGGGCGGCTACTCGGTCGTCGTCAAGGACGCGCTGCCGTACGCCCTGACGGTCGGCAACCACGCCCGCTGCTACGGCCTCAACCACGTCGGCATGAAGCGGCGCGGCTACCCGCCGCCGGCCATCGACGCGCTGCGCCACGCCTTCCACCTCCTGCTCGCCGCCAAGCTCAACACGACGCAGGCCGTCGAACGCATCCGCGCCGAGATCGCCGACTCGCCCGAAGTCGATCTGCTCCTGCGCTTCATCGAGACCTCGGAGCGCGGCGTCGTCAAGTAGTTAGCTGTTGGCTATTAGCTATTAGCTGTTAGCCGGAAGCGATCAGTCAGCCTTCGTTCCGACCCGGTCTTGGTTTTGCTAACAGCTAACAGCTAACAGCTAACAGCTAACAGCTTCTTTACTCATGCGCTTCGGTCTGATCGCCGGCAACGGCCGCTTCCCGTTCCTCGTGCTCGAAGGCGCGCGGCGCGCCGGGGCGACGCTCGCCGTCGCGGCGATCAAGGAGGAGACCGATCCGGCGATCGAGCGGGTGGCGGCGGAGGCGGGCGGGCGGGTGGAGTGGGTCGGCATCGGGCAGTTGGGCAAGATGATCCGCTTCTTCAAGCGCGAGGGCGTGGGGCAAGCGATCATGGCGGGGCAGGTCAAGCACGTGCAGATTTTCAGCGGCGCGATCCCCGACGTGCGGATGCTCAAAGTCCTCGTCAGCCTGCCGCGCCGCAACACCGACGCGCTCATCGGCGGGGTCGCCGCCGAACTCGCGCGCGAGGGGATCGAGCTGATCGACTCGACCCACTTCCTCCGCGATCAGCTGCCCGGCGAGGGCACGCTCACGCGCCGCGCGCCCGACTCACGCGAGCGCGGCGACGTGGAGTACGGCCTCGAAGTCGCGCGCGAGATCGCGCGGCTCGATCTCGGCCAGACCATCGTGGTGCGCGCGCGCGCCTGCGTCGCGGTCGAGGCGATGGAGGGCACGGACGCCGCGATCCTGCGCGCCGGGCAATTAGCGCGCGGCCGCCTCACCGTCGTCAAAGTCGCCAAGCCCTCGCAGGACATGCGCTTCGACGTGCCCTGCGTCGGCGTGCCCACGGTCGAAGCTATGATCGAGGCCGGCGCGACCTGCCTCTGCCTGACCGCCGGGAAGACTCTGATGTTCGACCGCGACGAGATGATCCGCCTCGCCGACAAGCACAAGATCGCGGTCGCGGCGGTCGCCCCGGTCTAACTTCGCCGGCCTAACGCCGCCGGCCTAACGCCGCCGCGGCCAGATTTGATCGAACGATGCCTCCGCACGAAGAAGCGGTCGTCAGCTTCCGCGGCGTGACCTACGCGCCCGCCGGGCGCGCCCGACCCGTCATCGACGATCTCAGCTTCGAGATCGGGCGCGGCGAGGTGCTCGTGCTGCTCGGCGAGTCGGGCTGCGGCAAGACGACGACGCTCAAGCTCGTCAACCGCCTGCTCCTGCCCGACCGCGGCGCGGTTCTCGTCGAGGGCCGCGACACGCGCGAGTGGGAGGCGACGCGGCTGCGCCGCCGCGCCGGCTACGTCATTCAGGAGGCGGGGCTGTTCCCCCACTTCACCGTCGAGCAGAACGTCGCGCTCGTCCCCGCGCTCGAAGGCTGGCCGCGCGAACGCCAGCGCGAGCGCGTCGGCGAGTTGCTCGGACTCGTCGGCTTAGACCCGGCGGAGTTCGCCGCGCGCCTGCCGCG
>DATCVD010000369.1:0-2789 GCA_036567125.1 Pyrinomonadaceae bacterium
AGCCCCGCCGCCGCGCCGCCCGCGCCCCGCTCGACGCGCCCCGCGATCCACCCGATGACGATAACCGTCAGCAACCCGCAGAGCGCGGAGCCGAGCCGTGCCGGCCACTCCGAGACGCCGAAAAGTTTGTAGCCGGCAATCGCCGCCCAGTAGGTGAGCGCGGGCTTCTCGAACCACGTCCGGCCGGCGAGCGTCGGCGTCACCGCGTCGCCGCGCTCGAACATCTCGCGCGCCACCTGCGCGTAGCGCGGCTCGTCCGGCCCGACGAACGGCGCGGCCCCCAGCGCGTAAAAATAGACCAGCGCGGCCGCCGCCAGAAGCAGCAGCCAGTCACGCTTGGCAAGCGTCGAACGTTGCAAGTATAGTCACCCCGGATTAGCTGTGGGCTGTTAGCTGTTAGCTGTTAGCTCACAGCCGGTTGCGTGGACACGAAGGCAGCGAGTATCGACTAACTAATCTTTAACAGCAAACAGATCGCACCCGGCGAACGCGAGACGCGCGGCCCTAATACTCTCTTCAGAATAAAACTAACAGCTAACAGCTAACAGCTTCCTTATGCCACTACGCACCGCCGTCATCGGCACGGGCAGCCTCGGCCGCCAGCACGCGCGCGTCCACGCGGAACTCGCCGCCGAGGGGCGCGCGCAGTTCCGTTTCGCCTGCGACGTGAACGAGGCGACGGCCCGCGCGGTCGCGGCCGAGCGCGGCGTCGGGTGGGCGACCGACTGGCGCGCGCTCGCCGGGGAAGTCGACGCCGTCAGCCTCGCCGTGCCGACCGAGTCGCACGCCGAGATCGCCTGCGAGTTGTTGCGGCGCGGCGTCCACGTCCTCGTCGAGAAGCCGATCTCGCGCACGGTCGAGGAGGCCGATCTGATGATCGCGGCGGCCGAGCGCGGAAGGGCGACCCTGATGGTCGGCCACCTCGAACGCTTCAACCCGGCTCTAGTCGCGCTGCGCCCGCACGTCCGCGCGCCCGTCTATTTCGAGATTCACCGCGTCGGCGAGTTCACCGCGCGCTCGCTCGACATCGACGTCGTCCTCGACCTGATGATCCACGATCTCGACATCGTCCAGTGGCTCGTCGGGCCGGAGGTCGAGGCGACGGACGTGCGCGCCGTCGGCATCCCCGTCCTCACGCACACGGTTGACGCGGCGAACGCGCGGATCGAGTTCGCCACCGGCGCGGTCGCCAACATCACGGCCTCGCGCGTCGGCACGGAGAAGATTCGCAAGATGCGCTTCTTCCAGCCGCACGACTACGTCGCCGTCGATTACGTCACGCGCTACGCGGGGCTGAGCAGCCTCGCGCCGGTCGGCGACGGCGGCCCGCCCGGCGTCAGCCACCGCCGGCTCGAAGTCGAAGACGCGGAGCCGCTGCGCGCCGAGATCGGCGCGTTCCTGCGCGCGGCGGAAGCGAACGCCGCGCCGCCCATCACCGGCCACGACGGCCGCCGCGCGCTCTCGCTCGCGCTGCGCGCGCTCGAATGCATCCGCGAGCACGACGCGCGCACCGGCATCAACGCGCTCAAGTTAGGAGCTAGGAGTTAGGATTTAGGAGTTAGGTTCAGAACCGCGCCCCTAGCTCCCAGCTCTTAGCTGCTAAGTCCTATGACGGTTCTTCGGCAGCAACTACCCGCCGTGACCGACCTGCTCGCCGCGCGCATCGAGGCGGGCGACTTCCCCTCGGCCGTCTACTACGTGGCCGAGCGCGGCCGCGTGCGCTTCTCGGACGCGCTCGGCCACGCCGTCCGCGAGCCGCGCGAGGTGCGCGCGAGCTTCGAGACGATCTACGATCTCGCGTCGCTCACCAAGCCGCTCGTCACGGGGCTGCTCGCGGCCCGCCGCGTCGAACGCGGCGAGTTGGAGATGGACGCGCCGGTTGCCGACTATCTCGATGAGTTCAAACGATCCGCGCATCGCGCCGCGACCGTCCGCCAGCTCCTCACCCACACGTCGGGCCTGCCCGCGTGGCGTCCGCTGCGCGCGCTGACGTGTGAGAGGCGCGAGCGCACGCTCGCAGTAATCGCCGCGCTCGCGCCCGAATACGAACCCGGCCGAAGAGTCCTCTACAGCGACCTCGGCTTCATCACGCTCGGCCTGCTGCTCGAACGCCTCTCCGGCGCGACGCTCGCCGGACTCGCGCGCCGCGAAATCTTCCGGCCGCTCGAACTGCGCCGCACCTTCTTCCGCCCCGACGCCGCGCTCCAGACCGAGGTGGCCGCCTGCGAGTTGGCCGGCAACGCCTACGAGCGCGAGATGTGCCGCAACGGTCAGGACGCCGCCGCGGCCGACGCGGTCGCGTGGCGCGAACAGCTCATCTGGGGCGAGGTTCACGACGGCAACGCCTACTTCCTCGGCGGCGAGGCGGGCCACGCCGGCCTCTTCTCGACGGGCCGCGAAACCGTCCGCCTCGCCGAGCAGTTCTTGCCTGCGCGCACCGCGCTGCTCGACCGAGCGACCTGCGAGTTGTTCCGCACGAACATGACCGTGGGCTTGAACGAGGCGCGCAGCTTCGCGTGGCAGCTCGCCTCGACGCCCGACTCGACGGCCGGCGCGGCGCTCCCGCCCGACGGCTTCGGCCACCTCGGCTTCACCGGCACGAGCTGCTGGCTCGACCCGTCGCGCGAGCGCGTCTTCGTCCTCCTCACCAACCGCACGCACACCCGCACGCTCCCCTTCGTCAACATCAACACCGTCCGCCGCCAATTCCACACGCTCGCCGCGGCCGCGCTCGACGAAGCGGGGTCGCGCGAAAGCGCGGGCGCGGCGACGGGCGGGCAGGACGAAGC
>DATCVD010000370.1:0-16010 GCA_036567125.1 Pyrinomonadaceae bacterium
CGTGGGCCGCCGCGGCGCGGCGCGAGCCGGCCCTGCCCGAGAGGCCGCTGGTCGTCGGCGAGCCGAGCAAGTCTTGGGTCGCGCTCGATCTGCGGGAGGTGTGGGCCCACCGCGAGCTGCTCTACTTCCTGACGTGGCGCGACGTGAAGGTGCGCTACAGGCAGACGATGCTCGGGGTGACGTGGGTCGTCTTCCAGCCGCTGCTCACGGCCTTCGTCTTCACCTTCTTCTTCGGCAAGCTGGTGGGCGCGCCCGAGGGGATGCCGTACCCGCTCTTCGCCTACACGGGGCTGCTGCCGTGGACGTTCTTCGCCAACGCGGTCACCAACAGCGGCAACAGCCTCGCCAACAACGCCAACCTCCTCACCAAAGTTTACTTCCCGCGCATGATCCTGCCGACGGCGGCTGTCGCCGCAGGGATCATCGACCTCGCCGTCACGTCGGCGATCCTCATCGGGATGACGCTCTACTACGGCATCGCGCCGACGTGGACTTTGTTGCTCGTGCCCGTCTTCATCGGGCTGGCAACGCTCCTCGCGCTCGGCCTCGGGCTGTGGGTCTCCGCGCTCGGCGCGAGGTACAGGGACGTGCGCCACGCGCTGCCCTTCCTGCTCTACCTCTGGATGTTCTCGTCGCCCGTCATGTACCCCTCGACCGTCGTGGACGAGCGGTGGCGCTGGGCGCTCGCCTTAAACCCGATGACCGGGATCATCAACGGCTTCCGCTCGGCCCTGACCGGCCGGGAGATCGACTGGCGGGCCGCCGCCTTCGCCGCCGCCATCGTCGCCGCGACGCTCGTCGCCTCGGCCTACGCCTTCCGCCGCGCCGAGAAGGGTTTCGCCGATCTCATCTGATCGCTCCCATGCGCCCCATCATCAGAGTCGAAGGCCTGAGCAAGCGTTACCGGCTGGGTGATCTGCGGCCGGGGTACACGACGTTGCGCGAGGCTTTGGCCGACAGCGTCGCCCGCCCGCTCAGGCGGCTGCGGCGCGCGGGCGGCGGCTATGATGGCCGGCCGGCGGGTGAAACCGTCTGGGCGCTGCGCGACGTGAGCTTCGAGGTGCGGCCGGGCGAGATCGTCGGCGTGGTGGGGCGCAACGGCGCGGGCAAATCGACGCTGCTGAAAATGCTGTCGCGCATCGTCGAGCCGACCGCCGGGCGTTACGAGTTGTACGGCCGGGTCGGCAGCCTGCTCGAAGTCGGCACGGGCTTCCACCCCGACTTGAGCGGGCGCGACAACGTCTTTCTGAACGGCGCGATCATCGGGATGAGGCGCAGCGAGATCGAGCGCAAGTTCGACGAGATCGTCGCCTTCTCCGAGATCGGAAAGTTCATCGACACGCCGGTCAAATGGTACTCGTCGGGGATGTACCTGCGGCTCGCCTTCTCGGTCGCCGCGCACCTCGACTCGGAAATCCTGCTGATGGACGAGGTGCTGGCCGTCGGCGACGTGGCCTTCCAGCAGAAGTGCCTGTCGAAGATGCACGCCGTCATGCAGGAGGGGCGCACGATTTTGTTCGTCTCGCACAGCATGCAGGCGGTCGCGCGGCTGTGCCGCAGGGTCATCATGCTGGAGGGCGGCGCGGTCGCGCACGACGGCCCCGCGCCGCAGGTCGTCAACGCCTATCTCGGGACTGGCGCGACCGCCGCGGCCGAGCGCGCGTGGGACGACGACGAGCGCGCGCCGGGCAACGAGGTCGTGCGCCTGCGCCGCGTGCGCGTGCGCGACGAGGTGGGCCGGACAAGCGAAGCGGCGGACATCCGCCGGCCCATCGGCATCGAGGTGGAGTACGAGGTGTTGGAGCCGGGCCGCGTGCTCGTCCCGGTCTGCCACTTCTACAACCGCGAGGGCCTGCACATCTTCGCCGCGCAGGACAACCAGCCCGAGTGGCGCAGGCGGCCGCGCCCCGCCGGCCGCTACACTTCGACCGCGTGGGTGCCGGGCAACTTCCTCTCCGAGGGGGGCATGGTCGTCGATGTCGGCGTCAACTCTTACATCCCCGCCGCGACTTCCCACTTCCTCGCGCGCGAGGCCGTCGGGTTCAGCGTCGTGGACAGCCCCGGCGAGGACACGGCGCGCGGCGACTACACGGGCGAAGTGCCCGGCGTCGTGCGGCCGCTGCTGAACTGGACGACGCTGTACGACGACGGCACGCGCGCCGCGCCGGCGGAGTAGCCGATAGGATCACCGTCACCTGTCCGCCCACCACAGAGCAAGCGACGAGCGCCGAATTTGATCGACGCCGTTAAAGTCACTGGTGAGGCGAAGTGAAGAGTCGCGCGCGTAGCCACATCGGGGCGGCGGGACGGCGGTCACTCGCCGCGGGAAGACTCGGCAGGCGGGACTAAGACGCGCCGGGCCTCCTGCCGAGTTCGAGGTGATAAATGATGTTGCCGCTTTCGGGTTCGCTCCCCGTCTGCACGAAACCTATTTTCCGCGCCACCCCTTTGGCCGAGATGTTTTCGGGGTGCATCTTCAGCATGATGCGCTCGGCCCCGCGCAGCCGACAGATCGCCTTCGCCGCGTCGAGACACACCATCTCCAAGCCTTGGCCGCGGTAATTCTCGTCGATGATTATCCCGAAGGCCGGAACTTCATAGCCCTCATTCCAACCGCGCAGCATGAAAAATCCGACCATCCGGCCCCCCAAGTAGAGGCCCGTGAAAACGTCTCGGCCCCGCCCGGCCAGCACGGCCGAGACGGCCGCCCGGTCGAAGCCGAACGGGTAAAAGAAACGCGCGTAGCCGGCGGGCTGTGAGAGGAGCATCGCCGACAAATCCCCGGCGTCGTCTTCCCCGAGCGGGCGGATGATTAGATCACTACGCATGAGTCACTTCTCCGCGCGAACGTTCCGACGCCCGCGCCGACTCACTCAGCAGCAGTCGCCGGAGCGTGTCCGCGACGCGGTCGATGTCGTCGCCCGTCAGGTTGGCGGATGACGGCAGGCTGAGGCCGGTCGAGGCCGAGGCGGTCGTCACGGGGAAGTCGTGCCCCTCGGCGCGGTACGGCGGCATCATGTGCAGCGGGTGAAAGAAGGGCCGGGTCTCTATGCCCTCGTCCGACAGGCGGCGCATCAGGAGGTCGCGATCACACCCCTCCCCGACGCGGACGGAATAGAGCCAGTAGACGTTCTTCGCCCACGGCTCTTCGACGGGGAGCGCGAGCGGCAGGCCGCGCAACGCCTCCGCGTACAGCCCGGCCACCTCACGCCGCCTCCCGATGAGCCAGTCGATTCTTTCAAACTGCGCCAGCCCGACGGCCGCCTGCATGTTGGTCAGGCGGTAGTTGTAGCCGACGATAGGGAACCAGTACCGCCGCTCCGGGTCCATCCCCTGTCCCCTGAGCAGCCGCATCTTCCCGGCGAGGGTCGCGTCGTTGGTCGTGACGATGCCGCCCTCGCCGGTCGTGATGATCTTGTTCCCGTAGAAGCTGAACGTGGCGGCGTCGCCAATCGCGCCGACCCGCCGCCCCCTGTACTCGGCCCCGTGCGCCTCGGCGGCGTCTTCCAGCACGAAGAGGCCGCGCGCCTTCGCCAGTTCGAGGAGCGGATCCATGTCGGCCGGATGCCCGTAGAGGTGGACGGGCATGACGCCGCGCGTACGTGGGGTGATCTTGCGGGCCGCGTCCTCGACGCTCATCGTCAACGTCGCCGGGTCAACGTCGCAGAAGACCGGGCGCGCGCCGCAATAGGTGACGGCGTTGGCCGAGGCGATGTAGGTCAGGTCGGGGACGATGACCTCGTCGCCCGGCCCGACGCCGAGCGCGAGCAGCGCGACGTGCAGCGCGGCCGTCCCGTTAACGACCGCGACGGCGTGCTTCGCCCCGCAGAAGGCGGCGAATCGCTCCTCCAACATATCGACGTACTTACCGCTGCCCGAAATCCACCCCGACTCCAGACAGTCGAGGACGTAAGCCCGCTCGTTGCCGGCCAGCACCGGCTCGGCAACGGGAATGAAACGTCGTGTCATCCTCCCCCTTCGTGTCAACTCTCGTGCGCGCCCCGCACCCGAGCGAGCTTCATTTTACGCCGACTCGCCCGGCGCGGATTTCACCAGCACCGATTTGAAGGCCGCTAAATATTCTCGGCCCACGTCCGAGAGTGTGCGCGAGTCGATGAATTTTTTCGCGGCGCGGGCGCGCGACTCCGCGCGCGCAGGTTCGGCGAAGTGCCGGGCGAACGCGGCGGCGAGCGACTGCGGCGAATGCGGGTCGAAGGTCAGGGCCAGCGCGTCGTCAGTGCCCAGCCGTTCGACGAACTGCGGGATGTTCGAGCAGATCACCGGCCGCCCGCAGCTCATCGCGTCGAAGATCATCGCGTTAAGTCCGGCCTCGCTGACCGACGCCGTCACGACCGCCTCCGCGTCTCGGTAGAGGGCGGGGATGTCTTCGTCCGCCACGTAGCCGAGCGCGAACAGATCACGGCCGACTTCAAGGCCGTGCGTGTCCCCCGCCGTCAGCGTCTCGGTGCGCGGCCCCGCCACGACGAGCGCCACGTCCGCGCCAGTCCGCCGCTTGAACAGCGCGAACCCTTCGACGATGGTGTCAACCCGCTTGTGCTTCGCGGCCCAGCCCAAGGTGAAGACGTATTTGCCCGTCAGCCCGTGGCGGGCGCGCGCGTCGGGGCCGTCGCTATTTTCGAGCTTCGCCGGCGCGAGGTGGATGCGTCGCGCGCGCTCCTCGGGCAGCCCGTACAACTTTTGCGCCTCGCGCTTGACGTAGTCGGAAGAGAAAATGACGAGGTCGGCGAGTCGCGCCCAGCGCGGCACTTCGCGCCGCAGCGGCTCGGTCAAGTCGCCCCAGGCGTCCGTCTCCTCGTGCGCCAGATCGTGGAGCGTGATGACGAGCGGCTTCTTCGGCCGCCACCCGCCCGCGCCGGGGAGCGTGAGGTAAGGGTAGGGCAGGTAGATTAAATCGAACTCGTCGGCCCGCTCGTCGAGCCAGCGCAGGCCGCGGCCGTCGCCCGCCCGCAGCGACCGCTGCTCGCCTCTGCGCACTTCCTCTTCGTAGAGTGCCCAGCGTGCCGCTCGCCCGGCAACTTTGCGGAGGGCGGGGAGTGCCACGTTGCGGGCGCGCGCCCGCGTGTCGAGACTTATCCTTTCAAAGGAGACGTGTCCGAGCCGCGGGGCGGCAAGGAATTTGTCACTCGAATCGAAGAGGGGCCACATGAGGTGGAAGTGCCACCCCCCCGCCGAGAGGCGCGAAAATTCTTCGAGCAGCTTGAGGGTGAAGAACCGCACCCCGCCGCCGCTCACTACCTGGTCGAACACGCCGACCCGCACGGCGTCCGCCTTCTTGATGGGGGCCGGCGCGCTCATGGGAGGACGGGATCGCCGACGGTCGTCTGGACTCCGGCCCGGACGTCGCGGTACCAACTGATTGTGCGTCGCACGCCGTCAACAAAATCGGTGTGCGCGCGGAAGCCGAACAGCCGCTCGGCGCGCGTCACGTCGAGGGCGCGGCGGGGCTGGCCGTCGGGCTTCGTGGCGTCCCAGAGGAGTTCGCCGGCGAAGCCCGTCTCCCGCGCGATCAACTCGGCCAGCTCGCGGATGCTGATCTCGCGACCCGCACCGAGGTTCACCGGCTCCGGGCCGTCGTAGACTTCGGCCGCACGCACTATCCCCTCGGCCGCGTCCCCTACGTAGAGGAACTCGCGTGTCGCCCTGCCCGTCCCCCACACCTCCACGGCGCGCTCCCCGCGCTCGACCGCGCCGACGAATTTCCTGATGAGCGCCGGGATCACGTGTGACGACCCGCGATCGAAATTATCGCCGGGGCCGTAAAGGTTCGTCGGCAGGAGGTAAATCGCGTTAAGCCCGTACTGTTCGCGGTAAGCCTGCGCTTGCGCGAGCAGCGCCTTCTTCGCTATGCCGTAGGGTGCGTTCGTCTCCTCGGGGTAGCCGCCCCAGAGGTCTTCTTCCCTGAACGGCACGGGGGTGAACTTAGGGTACGAGCAGACGGTGCCAATCTGGACGAACTTTTCCACGCCGTGGAGCCGCGCGCCCTCTATCAGTTGCGCGCCCATCATGAGATTGTCGTAGAAGAAGCGGCCGGGGTTACTCCGGTTGGCCCCTATCCCGCCCACCACCGCCGCCAGGTGGATCACAACCTGGGGCTTCGCCTCCCGGTAGAACCTCTCGACCTCCTCGCCACGCACGAGATCGAAATCGCGGCGGCGGATGACGCTCGTGCGCTTACAGCCGCGCCCGAGAAGTCGCTCGACCACGAAGCGCCCGACGAACCCGCCGCCGCCCGTCACTGATACTCTTTTAGCCGACAGCGGACTGCTCATTGAAGGCTTATTAAATTCAGCGGGCGAAGCAGCCCCTTGCCCGTTGGGGGCGTCGTATCCGAGGAACGATGTGGCGAGAAGTTAACGCAAACGCGCGCCCCGCCCTCTCACCAATGTTCTCCCGCATGTTCGTACCCTTGTCCCGTCAAATGCGGGACAAAGTCCAGGCGCGGGATTCCAACTTGCAGGGGCATTCCGCCGAACATTTTACGGAGTATGAGTTTTATCTCACGCGGAAGGGCTTTTGGATATTGTGAGAAAACGGCGAGTTCGTAAGGGGAAACCCTTACGGCGTAGTGGGGAGACGGTTTCGCTCAGTTGTCCTGGAGCCACCCTTGGAGGAGCGCGTAACGCACGACGTCGATGCGGTTTTTCATGCCCATCTTTTCCATCGCGCGCGTCTTATGCACTTCGACGGTTCTGACGCTGATGTCGAGGCGGGCGCCGATCTCCTTGTTCGCGTAGCCCCACGCGGTGAGGCGCAAAACTTCCTCCTCGCGCCTGCTTAACTCCTTGTTGGGGGAAGCGCCGCGGGCGGGGCCCTTGCCGAGTGCGTCCGAGATGACCCGCCCTGTGACCGCCGGGTCGAGGTAAGTACTGCCCGCGGCGACCGCGCGGATCGCGCGCACCAGTTCGCCGGACGCGCTTTTTTTTAGCAGGTAGCCCGACGCCCCGGCTTGTAAGAGTTTCCGCAGGTAAGCGTCGTCGGCGTGTCGCGTCAAAGTCAAAACCTTGATCTCGGGGCACTGCGTTTTCAGCCGCTCAGTCGCCTTCAGCCCGTTCATCTCCGGCATCGAGATGTCCATCACGACGACATCCGGCTTCAGCTCTCGTGCCTGAGCGACGGCCGCGCGCCCGTTGTCGGCTTCGCCGACAATCTCCATGTCGGTTTGGCGGTTGACGAGTAGCTTTAAGCCCTCGCGCATCATCTCGTGGTCGTCGGCGATGAGGACGCGCAGCTTATTCATGCGCCACCCCCTTCCGCGCTCGCCGGATGTGCGGGTACGCGGACAATAACCCTCGCGCCTTCCCCCTGGTGAGACTCGACCTCAGCCGTGCCGCCCACGAGCGCCGCACGCTCACGCATCCCGACCAGTCCTAAACCCTGGGCGGTCGCGCCCGTGTCCTCGGCGTCGAAGCCGACGCCGTCGTCTTCGATGATGAGTGAGACGACGTCGGCGCGGCGTTCGAGGAGGACGGTGGCGCTCGTGGCGCGTGAGTGCTTGGCGACGTTGTTCAGGGCCTCCTGCGCGACGCGGTAGAGCACGGTGTCGATCTCCGAGGTTGAAGACTCTTCGCCCGCGCCGTGCGTCAGCACTTCGACGGGGATACCAAAGTGCCTCGACCAATTCTGCGCGAAGTTGGTGATGGCCTCTTGCAAGCCGAGATCGTCGAGGACGGAAGGCCGGAGTTCCCAGACGAGGAACTCGACGTCCGCGTCGAGGCGCCCGGCGACTTCTTCCAAGATTGCGACCTGCTCGCACAATCCTTTCTGCTCGCCGCAGTCTTCTTTGAGCATCCCCAGTTTCAGCAGCAGCACGGTCAACTGCTGCCCGAACTGGTCGTGCATGTCGCGCGCGATGCGGCGGCGCTCCTCCTCCTGCGCCATGACGAGGCGTCGCAGGATCGATTCGCGCTCACGTTCCGCCCTCTGTCGTTCGACGATTTCCGCTTGCAGGCTGTCGTTTATCCCCACCAACTCGGCGGTGCGGTCGGCCACTCGCTGTTCGAGTTGTTCGTTCAACCTCACTAACTCCTCTTCCGCCCGCTTGCGCTCGGTAATGTTTTGCGTGACGCCGACAAAACGCTGCGGAGAGTTTTGCGCGTTCCCTACCGGAACGCCTTGCCCGCGCAGCCACACGATCTCGCCGCTCTTCGGATTCACCAGGCGAAATTCAGATTCGTAATCTCCGCCCCCGCGGATCGCCTGCGCGATCAACCTTGCCGTTTTTTCCCGGTCTTCGGGGTGCACGAAACTAATAGCGGCCGCGAAATCTGACGGCAACTGAAAACCTATCGCCCGTTCCAGATTGCTGGACCACTCCATCTGCCGCGTCGTCAGGTTCATCTCCCACGAATAAATTTTCGCGGCGTCCATCGCCATCTGCAGTCGCTCGCGGCTTTCACGCAACGCGGTTTCGACCCGCCTGCGCTCGGTATAGTCGCGCGTAGAACCTGCGACCACTTCCACCGTCCCGTCAGAGGCTTTGACCGGGGTGAAGATATATTCATAAAACCCTTCCGCGCCCGCCGGGCTGGTATAGGGCGTCTCGTCCCTGAGTGCCTGCCCGGTGTCGAAGACCTGCTGAATCTGTTGCTGGAGCCGCAACGCCAGGTCGTCCGGGTATTGAAGGTCGAAGAAATTCTTGCCCACCGCTTCGTTGAGCTCGATACCCCACAGGTCGAGCAGCGGCCGATTCGCGTAGAGGAAGCGCCCGTCGCGGTCGAAGATGTATGCGAAGTCGGTGATGGATGAAAGCGTGGTATTGAAGATGTTGGTCTGCCGCTCTAATTGGCGGGTGAGTTCTCTGAGCGAGTCTTCCTGCCGCTTGCGCTCGGTGATGTCGCGAATAATAGCTTGCAGTACGTTTTCTCGAATCATCTTCCCGCTGATTTCCACTTGGAGCAGCGTCCCGTCTTTGCGGCGCAACCGGCGTTCGTTGAGCAGTGTTTTCCCGGCGCCCAGCTCGTCAAAGCGAATGGGGTTAGCGGCCAGGTCTTCAACGGGGACTAAGTCTTTCACGTTGAGCCGCAGCAGTTCTTCGCGGGTGTAACCGAGCATCTCGCAGAGTTTCGAGTTTGTATCAATAAAGTTCCCCTGCATGTCGTACGTGTGGATGCCGTCAGACGCTTGTTCCATCAGCAGCCGGTACTTGTTTTCGCTTTCCCGCAGCGCCTGTTCCTGCCGCTTGCGCTCGGTGATGTCGCGGATCATAGTCGTGATGTAGCTACTATCCGCGACGTTCGAGGCCGAGACGGACGCTTCGACGTCAATCGTACTTCCGTCCTTTCGCCTTCCCTTGAACTCGTACTCCGAGGGCGATCTTTCGCCGCGCAGGCGGCCCCTGCCGAACTCCAGCAAACGCTCCCGGTCTTCGGCTGAGACGACGACCGAGATGTGCCGGCCGATTAACTCTCCGGGATCGTCGTAGCCGAACATGTGTGCGTAGGATTGGTTGACGTAGTGGATTCTTTCGTTCTCCTCGACGAGGATTCCTTCGTGCGACGCCTCGAAGATTGCCCGCAGCCGCTGCTCACTCTGTATCAGCCTCTCTTCGACGTTCCTGCGCTCCGTGAGGTCGCGGATGTTGCACTGGATGACGCGGCGGCCGTCCTCCCGGTAGACGTTGCTGACGAATTCCACGTTCCATTGCTTCCCCGCCTTGGACTGGAGCGGCAAATCCTCGTAACGGATGTAGCCCGTCTCCTGCAGCTCCCGGAACGCGGCCTGGCTTTCGCCCTTGTCCTTGAACAGCCCGATCTCCCAGAGTTCCTTGCCTAAGAATTCGTCGCGCGAGTAGCCCAGAAACTCCACCATGTACGGGTTCACGTCGGTGATCCGGCGGCTGGCGGCGTCGAGGATCAGGATGCCGTCTCGCGCGGACTCGAAGAGCCGCCGGTAGCGGATTTCGGAAGTCTGCAAGTCTTCCGGCACGTTCGATTGACGGGTCGCTTTTATGCTCTCGTCCCTCATTTGAGGAATCCCCATTTCATTAGCGAGTCCACGGCCTATTGACCCGCGACCTCTCGACAGAGGTGCAGGTTGAAATCCGAGGGGGGTTAAGAGTCGGCGGCGCCGGCCTGCTCTAGCAGGCTTCTGACTGTGGGGGCGATGGCCTTGATGTCCGGCTTGAAGATGTAGGCATTCGCCCCCGCCAGCATCCCTGCCTCGCGGTCGGACTCTCTGGCGTTGGCCGAGAAGATGACGACCGGCGTGCTCTTGTCCGCCGCCCTGATCTCCTGACACAGGGAGAGCCCCGACACTCCCGGCAACTGCCCGTCTAAGACGTAAAGCCTGAACTTCTCCTTCCGCATCAGGGAGAGGGCGGCGGTCACCTCCGGCACGCAGACGGCCTCGAAGCCGTGGTGGCCGAGCGTCACGGTCAGCAGTTCGCAGGTGTCGGGGTCGTCCTCGACGCAGAGGATACGCAGGTCACGCGAGGGCATGAGTCCACGACCTTTCCGGAAGCGGTGCGCAGTCGGTCGGGTAAGGGAAGGTGGAAAAAAGCCTCGCAGCCTAGCTAATACTTCCGCGCGGCCGCGAGGCACGAAGACCTAATTCGATAGGCTGAGCGGACGGTAGCACATGAAGGTAGTGTGCGCCAACACACATAAGTGTCACAAAGGTGATGGCGGTCGAAGGCCGCCTGACCAGCCGATTATTTTGCCGCTTGCTTCGTCCGGTTCCGGACACTAGAATCTCGGCCGTACCCCTGTCCGCCCCCGTAATCTATTTTGCTCTTATACGTGAGGGGGAGCTGTGTCTTCACCGTCGGGCAGGAAGCGGACCGTGATGGTCGTGGACGACTCGGACGACCTGCGGGAGATGGCCGCGCTACAGCTCCGCATGTCCGGCTACGAGGTGATCGAGGCGAGGGACGGTCAGAAGGCCGTCGAGCTAGCCAGGGCGAACTGCCCCGCGCTCATCTTCATGGACATCCAGATGCCGGGGATGGACGGGCTGACGGCCACGCGCCTGATCCGCGGCATCCGCGAGTTGTGCGCGGTGGTGATCGTGGCGTTCTCGGCCTTCGGCAGCGGCGGCAACCGCGAGCTCGCACTCGAGGCGGGCTGCAACGACTTCGTCAGCAAGGTCGTGGGCGTCAACCAGCTCGCGGCCATCGTCGAGCGATTCCTGTCGGTGTCCTGAACCCTACCATCATCTCTTACGCGCGGGCGGCGGGGGTGCACCGTGCTACACTGTCCCTGCCTACTCCTTCTTCCAGCAGAGTACTTCGCGACCTGGCGACAGGACGGTCACAGCCGGGAAGTCCCTCTTGCTCCTACCTCGCCTCTTCTGACCGGGTAAAGCGCGACCGGGCGGTTAACAGCATGCGGGTAGCCGGTGACAACGCGTGACGGGAGCCGCGAGGCTTCATCCTCGGTTACTAATAGTCCTTCACAATGATAGGTCGGGAGATGACGATGACGACGCCACAGCCGCGCATCCTCTGCGTGGACGACCACGACGACACCTGCTTACTGCTCTCCGCGCTGCTCGGCGGCAGCGGCTACGAGGTCAAACACGCCGGGAGCGTCGGCGAGGCCCTCGGCGTCGCGCGTGAGGAACACTTCGACCTGTTCGTCCTCGACAGCCGCTACCCGGACGGGTCGGGCGTCGAACTGTGCCGGCAGCTCCGGCAGGTGAGGCCGCAGGCTCCGGTCGTCTTCTACTCCGGCGCGGCCCTAGCGGAGGACGAGGCACTGGGACTCGGGGCGGGCGCTGAGGCTTACGTCGTCAAGCCTGAGATCGACGGCCTGCTGACGGCCGTCGAGAGGGTGTTGCGCGGTCAGGGGGCGGGGCTTTGAGCGAACTCGGAGGGCTAACCGCCGAGAGCAGTGACGGCGTCGGGCTCTTATGACGCCCGGAACGAACTCGGACAGGTGCGGGCTATGAGGACGATATTTTTAATCGAGGAAGACGACGAGACGCGCGGGCCGCTCGTTCACAACCTGCGCGGGGCGGGCTACCGCGTCATAGTCGCGCTGGACGAGGACGACGCTCTTGATAGGGTTGGCGGCGGGGGCGTCCCGGCAGACTTGGTGCTGGTCAACCTCGTCGGCAAGCCGGAGGGGGATTTACTGGAAGCGGGGCGGAGAGTCCGCCAGCACGCCAAGTATGACGGCCACACGCCGCTCGTTGTGATGCCGGAGAAGTACGGCAAGGACGTGGAAGGCAATGAGGTCAACGTCGGGGGCAACGATTGGGTCTTCTACCTCGGAGAAGACCCCGGCCAGCTCAGGAACCTTCTCACCCGTCTACTGCCCTGACCTACATACAGGCGCTCAGATAGGGTGGCGGCGCGCCCCCTCTTAATCCGGTCACTGTCCTCACCCTGGCAACCGGTCGGCGGAAGGGTTCACCACCAGGCGCACGTAGCGACTTAACTCGGTGGCCTGTTGAGGAGGCGTGAGATGAGCGCCTGCAACTGCTCCGACTCCTCACCGTAGTAGCAGACCCACTCGTTCCCGCTCACGTTATCGTCCGTGCCCTCGTACTCTGCGGGGACATCCTCCGGTATGACTACTAGCGGCGTGTGGCCGTCGTACTTGGCGTGCTGCCGGAGCACGCGCCCGGCCCTCAGAGTCTCTTCGGGGGTCTTGCCCACGAGGTTGATTAGCACGAGGTCGGGGCTGAGGTGGCCGTCGGCGCGCACCCATTCGAGCGCGTCCTCGAAGTCCGCCGCCACGAGTACCCGGTAGCCCCGCTGGCGCAGACTGCCCTTCAGCAGGGGGCGCACGTGGTCGTCTTCCTCGATTAAAAAGATGGTCGGGGGGGATACTTCCGGCGGGGTCGTCTCTTCGGGCACTGGCACTCTCCTCGGCTTCGGTCGCGTGTGGAACACGGCGGACGGCACGAGGAGAAGGTCGTTATGCTCTTCCCGATGTCGGACGGCGGATTCTAAAAGAACGAATGAGTAATTGTACCACGCGGCGCGGCCGACGTCAGTACGGGAGCCCGAACGGGAGCCTGAACGGGAAACCCTTCCGGCCGTCGCGGGGGCAGCGCGCCTGCGTCAACGCGACGGCCCCGACAGGTCGGCGTAGAGGCGGTCGTACTCGCCCTTGATAATCCGGTAGCACTCGCAGGCAATCGCCTCTAGCCCGCCCCGGTCGGTGATCCGGATCTGCCCCCGCTGGTAATCGATCAGGCCCGCACTCCTGAGTGCGCTGGCGGCCTCGGTGACGCCGGCGCGGCGCACCCCTAAAGTCTGCGCGATTAGCTCGTGCGTGAGCAGCAGCTCGTCGCCGGCGTAGTCGCTCATCGTCAGCAGCCAGCGGGCGTGCTGCTGCTCCAGGCTGTGGAGCTTATAGCAACAGCCGGAACGCTCCGTCATCGCCAGCAGCATCCGCGTGTAGCGCGTCAGCCTCGCCCGCAGCGCGCCCCCGCCCGCGCCAAGACTTTCCCTCAACTCGCCGGCCCTGAGCCGCATGGCGCTGCCCGCGACGTGAACGATGACGCGATCCGTCGAGGTCTCCGCCCCGAGGAAGACGCGCAGCCCCACCAGCCCCTCGTCCCCGACGGGGCCGACCTCGACCGTGTCGCCGTTCTCCATCGTGCAGAGCATGGAGAAGACGGCCGTCTCCGGGAAGTAGACGTACTCGATCCGGGAGTCGGGCTCGTAGACGACTTCGCCCTGAGTTAGAGAGACGCGCTCCAGCCGGGGGCGGAAGCCTAGCGCCTCGGAGTCAGGCAGGGCGGCGAGGATCTTGTTTTCGGTCGAGCGTGAGGGCCGAGGGGGCGGGGCGGTCATGGCTCACTCCTTTGCCTTGTCCGAGTCCATGCGGCGGCGGCGTCCGTAGCATAGCACGGGACGCAATCGGATCACGCCGCGCTTATTCACGGCCCGCCGAACGCGGCGGGAAAATACCGGCCATCGCCTTGACGGCGTATGCGAGGACGGAAGACCGGCTGCGGGCGCTGAGGGCGGGCTACCAGATGCACATCTCCAAGCCGGTCGAGCTGGCGGAGCTGGTGGCCGTCATGGCGAGCCTCATCCGACGCGGCGATAAGGTCGAGTGAAGGCCGCCGTGGAGTCAAATCTCTGAACGGGATATTATAACCGCGCTGTCCCGATCTAACCTGGCGCTTAACGGAGGAGAAAATTGTCCACCGAAAATCTCCATACGCTGGCGGGGCTGATTAGACGAGAGCGCGATACCTTGCTCACCCAGTGGCGGCAGGAGGTGCGCCGACTTCCGGTGGCGCATGATCTCGACGTGCCGACTCTCAACAATCACATCCCCGATTTACTTGAGGAGTTAGCTTATGAGTTGGACGGTAGTTCTGACGAGTCCATGATCGGGGAACTAAAAAAGAATCCTATTATTCATGGCTTAGACCGGCTCCGGCTCGGATTCGATGTCGAGGAGGTGGTAGCGGAATACAACGCCCTGCGTGGAGTCATCCAAGACCTCATCGAAACGCATGGCCTGAGACTGAGGGGGGCGGTCAACCGCACCATCAACCGCGTCATTGACACGTCAATCGGTCTCGCGGTGAAGACCTACGCCGCGCAAAAAGCTCTTGAGATACAGGAACGGCGTGAGGAGCATTTAGCCTTCGTCGCTCACGACCTCCGGTCTCCGCTGGCATCTATCGCGATGGCGGCGAAGCTGCTCGAACGCACAGTCCCCGACATCGTAAAGGATGAGCAGGCCGCGACGCTGCTGGAAACCATGCACCGTAACGTCGGCCGCCTGAACTCGCTCGTCGTCAAAGTGGTGCAGGAGAAGGCGAACCTGAGGGCGCAGGTCGACGAGAAGATGGAGCGGCGCGAAGTGAAGCCGAGGGCGCTGGTCGAAGCGCTCGTCGGCGACCTGCTCCCGCTGGCCTACGCTTCACACCTGAGTTTGATCAACGAAGTGCCCGAAGGGCTGACGGCGTCCGCCGACGCCGACATGCTGACCCTGATCTTCCAGAACCTGATCTCGAACGCCATCGACTACAGCCCGAACGGGAAAGTTATTATCGGGGCGCGGGAGGTCAAAGAGTCCGCCGCTATCGAATGCTGGGTGAGCGACAACGGCGCGGGGATTCCGGCGGACAGGTTGGAAAAAGTGTTCGACAAATTAGAGACCGACCCGGACAAGAAAAGCGGCATGGGACTCGGCCTCGCCATCGTCAAGCAATTCGTCGAAGCGCACGGCGGCCGGGTGTCGGTCGATAGTGAACTCGGTCGAGGCTCGACTTTCCGATTCACTATTCCTGACAAAGCAGGGGTAGGGTAAGAACACTAATGGAGTCCCGGACGGGTGTGAGTTGGCATGGCCGGCGGCGTCCGCCAGCCCAAGTCAAATGCATATCTCCTGAAGGCAAATTCTTATCTGTTCAATCGAAAAACCTTATGATAATGGCCGTTATGATGGTTGTGTTGCAGGAATCGCTTCGGCGGTTATAATCCCCCCTCAGCTCATCCATTACTCTCCGGGAATCACCTCTTGAAGCAGAATAAGTCCCCGTTCAAGTGGCGGCACTTCGAGCCGTCGCTCATCCCGCTCTGCGTCCGCTGGTACTGCCGCTACTCGCTCAGCTATAGAGCTCTGGAGGAGATGATGCGAGAGCGCGGGCTGAGCGTCGATCACGTCACCATCTTCCGCTGGGTCCAGCGCTACGCTCCAGAGATCAACAAGCGGATGCGCCCACATCTGAAGATGAGCGGTACCTCTTACCGCTTAGAGGAGACGTACGTGAAGGTGGGCAAGGAGTGGAAGTATCTGTATCGCGCGGTCGACTCTCACGGGCAGACCATCGAGTTTATGCTTTCAGCGAAGCGCGACGTTTTTGCGGCAAAACGCTTCTTCAAGAGGCTGATGAGGGCCGACCATCGCCGCCTGCCATTCACCATCGGAGTGGATAAGCACGCCTCCTACCCGGAGGCATTCGCCGCCTCGGTGAAGGAGAAGGTGCTGCCTCCGGATTGTAAGCTGCGCCGGGTTAAGTACCTCAACAACGTCATCGAGCAAGACCACAGAGCCATCCGCCGGAGGTGGAGAGCG
>DATCVD010000371.1:0-2640 GCA_036567125.1 Pyrinomonadaceae bacterium
GAACGCCCGCCGGCCGCCGCGGCCTCGGCTTTCAACGACGCCATCGAGCGCACGGCCGCGCGCGCCGCGCGCCAGCGGCCCGTCCGCGAACTGCTCGAAGGCATCGGCACGCCCAAGCCTTCCGAGTTCAAGCCCGATCCGTTCCAACTCGAAGCCCTCGCGGCGGTCGAGCGCGAGGACGTGCTCGTTACCGCGCCCACGGGGAGCGGCAAGACTTGGATCGCGCGCGAGGAGATCAGGCGCTTACTCGCCGCGGGCAAGCGCGCGTGGTACACGTCCCCGCTCAAGGCGCTGACCAACTCGAAGTATCACGAGTTCGCGGAAGCCTTCGGCGCGGAGGCCGTCGGCATCCTCACCGGCGACCGCAAGGAGAACTCGGACGCGCCGCTCGTCGTCGGCACGACCGAGGTCTACCGCAACCAGCTCTTCGACGCGATGCGCGAGGGCCGCGACCTGCGCGCCGACCTCGTCATCCTCGACGAAGCCCACTACCTCGCCGACGAGGAGCGCGGCCACGTCTGGGAGGAGGCGATCATCCTGACGCCGCCGCGCGTCCGCCTGCTGATGCTCTCGGCCACGGTCGGCAACGCCGACGAGTTCGCCGCGTGGATCGCGGGGGTGCGCGGCGTGAACTGTGCGGTCGTCGCGCGGCCCGGCGCGCGGCCCGTGCCCCTGCGCGCCGCCTTCCTCTACCCCGACGGGCAGCTCGCGCCGCTGCTCGACCAGTCGGGCCGGCTCAACCACGAAATCTCCAACTACCTCCTGCACGCCGGCGCGCGCGGCCAGCAACATCCCCGCTTCGGCGAGCAGCGGCGCGACGAGCGGCGCTCCTCGCGGATGAACATCCCCGAGATGCCGCCCGCCTCGCTCCTCGCCGCGCTCGGCGCGTACGACCTGCTGCCCTCAATCGTCTTCCTCCCGACGCGGCGGCGCTGCGACGAGTCGGCCGCCGAGGCCGCGCTCGGCCGCCGCTCCGACAACGAGCGGCGCGAGGCCCGCCGTTCTTTACTCAAAGAACTCGCCGAGCGCCAACCGGAGATCAGGAAGCACCGCCACTGGGACATCGCCGTGCGCGCGGGCGTCGCTTCGCACCACGCGGGCCACCTGCCCGCGTGGAAGCTCGCGGTCGAGAAGCTGATGGCCGCCGGGCTGCTCGACGCGATCTTCGCGACCGCGACCGTCGCCGCCGGGGTCGACTTCCCCGCCCGCACGGTCGTCGTCACGAACATGGACGCGCGCACGGGCCGCGGGTGGCGGCCGCTCTCGGCCTCGGAGTTTCAGCAGATGACCGGCCGCGCCGGGCGCAGGGGCCGCGACCGCGTCGGCTTCGTCGTCGCCGCGCCCGGCATGCATCAGGAGCCGCAAAAGATGGCGACCCTTTTGCAGTCGCCGCCCGACCCGCTCGAAAGTCAGTTCCGCGCGACCTACACGACCTTGCTCAACCTGCTCGACGCCTACGGCGGCTTCGCCGGGGTGCGCGAGACGGCCGCGCGCAGCTTCGCGCACCGCGACACTTTGGAGCGCATCTCGGCGGTCGAGCGCGAGCGCGACGCGGCCGAGCGGCGCATCGCCGAAAAGCTCAAAGCGGCCGGCTGCGATCTCCCGCCTTCCGTGGCGCGCGGACTCGAACGCCTCGCCGCGGCGCGCGACCGCTTGCTGACCGGCGCTCCGCACACGAACTTCGAGGTCTTCCTCGCGTGGCTCGACGAGGTGGTCGTGCCCGGCCGCGTCGTCGGGATAGGGCGCGGGAGCAAGCGCCTCGTCTTCGTCACCGAGCGGCGCGAGGGCGCGTTCTCCGGCCAGCGCGAGGACGGGCGGCGCGCTACCTACACGCTCGACCGCATCGGCCGCGTCTTCGCCGAGGTCTACCCGCGCACCGAGAACGCGCGCGACGCCGCCTTCGCCGACGTTCACGCGCGCCGCGTCCCGGCGCTCGAAGAGCCGCGGCTGCGCGACGCGCGCGCGCAGTCGGACGAGGCCGTCGCCCTCATCAATGATCTGATGGACGAGTTGTCCGCGCCCGCGCGCCGCGGCGGGAGTTCCCCGGCCGACAAACGAGGGGGCAAGCGGTCTCCGGCCGGCGAGCGGAGGGGCGAGGCGGGATCGGGCGACGAGCAAAGGAGCGAAAACTTTTTGACGAGCGAGCAGCGGACGGCGTGCGAGGAGGCGCTGTGGTCTGTCGTCGGCGAGGCCGCGACGGTCGAGCTGCTCGGCCGCCGGGTCGAAGTCTTGCGCGGCGAAGTCTGGCAGCCCTTCGAGCGGCGCGCGCGCGTGCTCGCGCACTTCGGCTATCTGGATTTCGCGCGCGAGTCGGTGACGGAGCGCGGCCGCTGGCTCGCAGACCTGCGCGTGGATCGGCCGCTGCTCGTCGGCGAAGCCATCGAGCGGGACTTGTTCGCCGCGCTCGACGCGCCGCGCGCCGCCGCGCTCGCCGCCGCGCTCGCCTCCGACGCCGAGCGCGACTACGGCCAGCTCGAACTCGACGACGCGCTCGTCCAGACGCTCGCCGCCTTCGAGCGGATCGCTTACGAGGTCGGCAGCGCCGAGTGGCAGCAGGACATCGAACCCGCGCCGGAGATCAACTTCTCGGCCGCCGCGGCCGCCGCCCGCTGGGCGCGCGGCGCGGCGTGGGACACGCTG
>DATCVD010000372.1:0-6166 GCA_036567125.1 Pyrinomonadaceae bacterium
CCGTCGCGCTCGGCGCGGGCCGCCTGCTCGCCGACGCCGAGCGCCTCAACCGCGCCAGCATCCGCGAGGACTTGCCCGCGTGGCGCGCTTCCGAGGAGCAACTCGTCGTCAACTGGTAACGGTAAACCGCCGGGCAGACGGCGTGCGGCGGGTGACGGTGCGCGAAACGCACCGTCATCCGCCGTCTTTCGTTGACTCGTCTCGCACCTCTTCGGCCTCCACGATCTCGCCCCCCGGTTCCGCCGTTTCGGCCGCGAGCCTTCCGCCCGTCTCGCCGAGGACGAAGGCGCGGAAGCGCGCGCGATCCGCTTCGGGAATCGCACGGTACTCTTTGACGAGGGGGAGCGCGCCGCGCCCGTCGTCGCCGTCGGGCGCGGGCGTGACGAGGGCGAGGCCGAGGATGTAGAGGGCGAGCGCGAAGAAGCTCAGGTAGCCGGTTGACGGCGCGAAGGCTTGCCGGCCGCCGACCGAGCCTTCGGTGACGCCCTCGAAGACGGCCGCCGCGACGCGGCGGAGCCAGCCGCCTTCGGGGTCGTAGAGCGCGGCGAGCAAAAAGTGCTTGAGCGCGAAGGCCGTGCCGAACAGCGCGGCGAGCGAGCGCACGGCGCGGCGCGCGTCCGGCACGGCGAACTGCGTCTGCCAGAGCGTCCAGAGGAAGAAGAACGAGAACAGCCAGCGGAACAGCCCGGCCTCCGGGAGCACGCTGTTAAAGGCCTGCGCGGACGCGAAGAAGAGCGACAGCAGCGTGAGCGCGTGCGACACGTTCTCCGCGGCCGGCCGCTCGGCCGCGAGCCACGCGCCCAAGCGGACGAGTCCGCCGCGCACGAACAGGCTCGCCAACAGCGCCGCGAGCACGAGCGTGACGAGCGGCGGCGCGACGAAGACGAGCGCGCGCGTCGCGGCGTCGATGCGCACGCCCCCGAGCAGCGCGACGGTCACGAAGATCGTCGGCAGCACGACGTGCCGCACCAGCAGCAGGTTCGTCTCGCGGGTGTTCATTAGCTGTTAGCCGTTAGCTGTTAGCCGTTAGCCGGAAGAAATCAGTTTCAGCCTCCGACGCGACTTCGGTTTCCGGTTTCGGTTCTGCTGAAAGCTAACGGCTAATAGCTAACAGCTAACAGCTTTTCATTTCCGCTCGCGGAAGACTTTCGCGGGGCTGAGATCGTTCCAGTCGCGCTCCGTGCCGTGCTCCAGCTCGGCCTTCAGCTCGGCGGCGGATTTGATCTTCAGCTCCGGGTCTGCGACGTCGAGCGCGCCGCCGGGCGCGAGGTTGATGGCGCGGTTGACGGCTTCGAGGCCGGCGCGGAAGAGCGCGTCGTCGTTGTAGAGCCGGCCCCAGCCCTCGCGGTAGAAACTGTAGGCGACGTAGAACTGCGTGGCGGCGTCGCGCCGCGCCGGGTCTGCGCGCTGCCACTCGTCGCGGGCCGCGCGGTACTGCTCGCGGCGGAACAACTCGCGCGCCGCGTCGAAGCGCGCGCGGTCGACCTCGTAAGCGCCGACGGCCGCGCTCGCCTCCGTCGTCATTTCGGACAGGCTGCGCGGCGCGGCGGCGTAGAGCCACACGACGAATGTGGCATAAACGAGCGTCCACGCGATGCCGAGCGATTGGATGAGCCTGCGGCGCATTGCTATAATCACGGCCGGTTAAAAGTTCGAAACCCCCGGAGCATTCTAACCCAAAGAGGACTGACTACCACGATGACGAAGAGAGTGTTGATCTCGGCCGCGCTCGCCGCCGCGCTCGCCGCCGCCGCCCCGGCGCAGCAGCCGCCCACCGACAAGTACGACCCGAAGCGCGACGGCCATCAGGACGCGAAGCCCGGCGCGAAGCACGGCGGGAAGCACGAAGGCGGGCACGGGCAGGAGCACGGCCACAAGCAGGGCCAGCCGCCGGAGCAGGCGAGGCCGGTCGCGCTCGCCGAAGGGCAGACGCTCAAACGCGGCGCGCCCGTCGACGCCGGCGCGGCGGCCCTCAAGCTCGCGGACGTGCTCAAGGAGCCGTCGAAATACACCGGCAAGTACGTCGTCGTCGAAGGCGTCGTCGAGCGCGTCTGCCAGAAGCAGGGCTGCTGGCTGGAACTCGCGCCGGAGCGCGGGGCGCGCGGCGTCCGCGTGGCGATGCGCGACCACGCCTTCTTCGTCCCCTTCAACGCGGCCGGCCTGCGCGCCCGCGCCGAGGGCACGTTCGCGGTCAAGACGCTGACCAGAGAGGACGCCGACCACTTCGAGAAGGAGGGCGCGCGCCTCACGCGCAACGGTGACGGCACGGCGACCGAAGTCAGCTTCACGGCGTCGGGCGTCGAACTCAGGAAGTAAAGAGGTGAATCGTGAATCGTGAATCGTGAATCGTAAATAGGGAAAACCCTTCTTCTTCAATTTGCGATTCACGATTCACGATTCACGGCCTTTGATTATGAAGCCGTTCTACATCCGCGACGTGCCGATCAGCCCGCCGCTCGTGCTCTCGCCGATGGCGGGCGTGACGGACGTGCCGTTCCGCGCGCTCTTGAAGCGGCGCGGCGGGATCGGGCTGACCGTCTCGGAGTTCATCTCGGTCGAGGGGTTGACGCGCAACAACCCGAAGTCCCGCAGGCAGATGCGCTTCTTCGACTACGAGCGGCCGTTCGCCGTCCAGATTTTCGGCGGCCAGCCCGAACGGATGCGCATGGCCGCCGAGATGGCCGAGGAAGTCGGGGCCGACATCCTAGACATTAACTGCGGCTGCCCCGCGCCGAAGGTCGTCAAGCACGGCGGCGGTAGCGGGCTGCTGCGCGACCTGCCGCGCTTGGAGTCGATCCTCAAAGAGATCAAGAAGTCGATCACGATCCCGCTGACCGTCAAAATCCGCGCGGGCTACTACGATAACAACATCAACGCGGTCGAGACCGCGCGGCTTGCCGAAGCCTGCGGCGCGGAGCACGTCGCGCTCCACGGCCGCACCAAAGAGCAGGCTTACAAGGGGCTGGCGAACTGGGACTTGGTGCGGCAGGTGAAGGAGGCGGTGCGCGTCCCGGTCTCCGGCAGCGGCGACGTGACGACCATCGAGGGCGCGCTCGCGCGCTGGCGCGAGACCGGTTGCGACGGCATCCTCATCGGCCGCGGCGCGATGGCGAACCCGTGGATATTTCGCCAGATCGCCGAGACGCTCGCCGGCCAGACGCCCTACGAGCCGACGCTCGCCGACAAGCGCGCCGTGCTGCTCGAATACTTCGAGCTGCTGCGCGCCGACATGCCCGAGTTCGCGGCCATCGGCCGGATGAAGCAGTTGGCCGGGCAGTTCACGCGGGGGCTGGCGGGCGGCGCGCGCTTCCGTCAGGTCATCTACCACTCGCACTCGGTCACGGAAGTGCTCGACCGCATCGAGGAGTACTTCGAGACCGTCGCCGCGGGCCGCACCTACGTCGGCGAGGGCGACGCGGCCGAGCCGGGAGAAGCGCCCGCGCTCGACTCGTGCGAGGCCGCGACCGTCGAGGCTTGAGACTGAGGTGGCCGAGGTATAACCGACCCGCCGCGCGACGCCGATGAAAGCTAACGCCGAGCTTGCGGAAGTTGTCGGGCCGCCGTGTTGGAGGGTGTCTCCACCGGACTTCTATGAATTTCTCCGCAGCCTCCCCGCCCTCGCTCCGGGCGACTCTGTCCTGCGTCTGGAAGGGGTGGAGCAAGGGAACGTGGAAGCGTACCTGCTGGGGAGGCCGGCCGACCGCGAGAACGAAACCGATCAGGGCTTCTGGAAGCTGCGCCCCAAAATATTCTACACGCCGGTGACGGAAGAAAACCTCGCAGGGCTTGCGGCCCTCTCGGAGAGGTTCGCCGAGCCGGAGGTCTGCGCACACGTATGCGTCTACCGGGGCGACAGGATTATCCTGTCCTGGCACGATCTGCCCTCCGATCCGATCTACGTGTCGCGCGAAATCGACGAGGCCGCTTTAAAGAGGTTCTGTGAAATCCTGCGGTGTGAGTACGCCGCCGAAGATGATTAGGCACTCTAAAATATCGGGGGACGGGATGGCCGAAAACGACGAACTGAGGCGGCGCGAAGACGACACGGCCGTCGAGCGCGAGCGCGAGGACGAGCGCGGCGACGCGGCCGAGCCGGACGCGCCGACCGCCGTCGAGGAGAACGAAGGCATGAGCACGATCCTGAGCGGCGATCAGGGCGACGGCGTGCAGGACAACGCGGGCGAACTGTGAGCGGGCGGCGCGCGCCCGGCGCGCCTGTCCCTCCGCCGAGAGTGTTTCCCGCCCGCGCGTTCCCCGGCCGGCCGCCCCGACCGTCGCCCGTTCGGTGGCGCGAAACCCAACCAGTCCCCGCGACGTAAGACCCTCACGAACTTTACCCGCCGGCCGCCGTGGCCCGGTCTGTGCCCGAAGAATCTAAGGAGTCATCAATAACAATGTTCCGTCACCTCATCCTCGCCGCGCTGCTCGTGGTCTGCGCGGCGACCGTCCACGCGCAGCCGTCGCGCGCCGAGGGCGAACTCCCGCGCCTGCTGCGCTTCCCCGACATCAACGGCGATCAGATCGCGTTCGTTTACGCGGGCGACATCTGGACTGTCCCGGCGGCCGGCGGCACGGCCCGCCGGCTCACGTCGCACGCGGGCCTTGAGCTGTTCCCGAAGTTCTCGCCCGACGGCCGCTGGGTCGCCTTCTCCGGCGAGTACGGCGGAACCCGTCAGGTCTTCGTCATCCCGTCGGCGGGCGGCGAGCCGCGCCAGTTGACCTTCCGCAACGACGTGGGGGCGATGCCCCCGCGCGGCGGCTGGGACAACCGCGTGCTGGGCTGGACGCCCGACGGCAAGAACGTCTTGTTCCGCGCCAACCGCGTCGGGCCGAGCGAGCGTCTGGGGCGGCCTTACGTCGTCCCCGTCGAGGGCGGCATGGAGCAGCCGCTCGCGATCACGGAAGCGGGCGGCGTCTCTTACGCGCCCGACGGCAGGCGCGTGGCGTTCACGCCGATCTCGAACGAGTTCCGCGGCTGGAAGCGTTACCGCGGCGGCCAGTCGCCCGACGTGTGGATTTACGATCTCGCCGGCAACACCTCGGAGCAGATCACCGACACGCGCGCGCAGGACATGATCCCGGTCTGGCTCGGCCATACCGTCTATTACCTCTCCGACCGCGACTGGACGATGAACGTCTTCGCCTACGACACGGGCACGAAGCGGACGACCAAGGTCACGAACCACGACGACTACGACGCGACGTGGCTGAGCGGCGCGGGCGATCAGCTCGTTTACGAGTCGGGCGGCTACATCTTCCGTCTGGAGGCGAGGTCGGGCCGCTCGGCGCGCGTCCCCGTCCGCGTCTACGGCGACTTCCCCGACACCGTGCCCTACTTCGCGAACGTCAAGCAGAACGTCGAGACCTACGCCGTCTCGCCGACGGGCGTGCGCGCGCTCTTCGGCGCGCGCGGCGACATCTACACCGCGCCCGCGAAAGAGGGCGAGGTGCGGAACCTGACCGACTCGCAAGGGGTGAGGGAACTCGCGCCCGCGTGGTCGCCCGACGGCCGCTGGGTCGCGTACCTGTCGGATCGCTCCGGCGAGTACGAGGTTTACGTGCGCCCCTCGGACGGCGCGGGCGCGGAGCGGCGCGTGACGACGGACGGCGACATCTGGCGCTTCCCCGTCGTCTGGTCGCCGGACAGCCGGATGCTCGCCTACGGCGACAAGCGGCAGCGCCTGCGCTTCGTCAACGTCGAGACGGGGCAGACCACGGACGTTGATCGGAGCGAGCGCAACGACATCACCTACTACACGTGGTCGCCCGACTCGCGCTGGGTCGCCTACACGAAGGCCGGCGAGAACCAGTTCTCCGAAATCTGGCTCTACTCCGTGCCCGAACGCCGCGCCCGCAAGCTCACCGGCGGGCTGACGAACGACGCCGAGCCGGTGTTTGATCCGAAGGGCCGCTACATCTACTTCCTCTCGAACCGCGACTTCAACCTGACCTTCAGCGGGTGGGAGTTCAACTACCTCTACACGAACCCGACGCGCGTCTACGTCGGCCTGCTCGCCGCGGACGGCCCCGCGCTCTTCCTGCCGGCGAGCGACGAGGAGCGTTCCAAGACCGAGGAGCGGCCGCTGACGCGCCCGCCCGGCCCGGCCCAAGCCCCGCCGTCGCAGGGCGCGCAGCCCCAGCAGTCGCCGCAGCCGGGCGCGACGCC
>DATCVD010000373.1:0-10780 GCA_036567125.1 Pyrinomonadaceae bacterium
CCGCGCGCCGCCGCCGACGCGCAGACGCCCGCGGCCGATCCCAAAGCGACGCCGCCGCCCGCGCCCGCCACCCTCAAGGCCAAGTACGAGGGCGGCGTCAGCGGCTACATGAAGAAGCAGACCGGCACGCTCAACTTCGACGACGCGGCGCAGCGGCTCGTCTTCCGCAACAAGGAGGGCCGCGAGTACCTCGCGCTGCCTTACGCGTCGGTCGCCTCCGTCTGGCCCGACACGAAGGCGCGGCGCACGACGGCCGGCACGGTCGTCACCTACATCCCGATGCCGTACGGCGCGAACCTCCTCGGCCTGCTGATGCGCGAGAAGCAGCGCTTCCTCGTCATCCAGTACGACGACCCGGACACGGACGTGCAGGGCGTCACCAGCTTCAAGCTCGACAACAAGCAGGTGCTGGCCTCGGCCGTCCACACGCTGGCCGCCAAGGCGGAGCTAAAGCCGCGCGGCGAGTCCTACGTCCGCGACAAAAACAAGGCCGCCAACAACAGCACGCCGGACGACAAGTAGGCCGGCCGGCGGGCGGGCGAAACGAGACGCCGCGGGCGCGAGATTCATCCGACCTCGCGCCCGCGGCGTCGCTACTTTTGCGAAGCCGTCTTTAACTCTTCGCACCGTCGCGCGCGAGGCGGTCGAGGAGCGAGGCGACGAGGGCCGTCCAGCCCGTCTGGTGCGACGCGCCGATGCCGCGGCCCGTGTCGCCGTGGAAGTACTCGTAGAAGAGGACTAGGTCGCGCCAGTGCGGGTCTTGCGCGAAGAGCCGCTCTTCGACGCCCTGCCACGGCGCGCGCCCCTCCGGGTCGCGCATGAAGATCGACGTGAGCCGCCGCGTCAACTCCTGCGACACCTCCGCCAAGTTCATCATCCGCCCCGACCCGCGCGGGCACTCGACGCGCAGCTCGTCGCCGTAGAAGTAGTGGTAGCGTTCGAGCGCCTCGACGAGCAGGAAGTTGACGGGCATCCAGACGGGGCCGCGCCAGTTCGAGTTGCCGCCGAACATGCCCGACGTCGACTCGGCCGGGTCGTACCCGATGCGGTACTCCTGCCCGCCGAGCCTCAAGACGTAGGGCTGCTCGTAGGCGCGCGAGAGCGAGCGGAAGCCGTAAGGGCTGAGAAACTCCGTCTCGTCGAGCAGGTAGCGCAGGACTTTTTCCAGCCGCTCGCGCGACGGGATCGAGAGCAGGCGGATGTGGTGCGCGCGCCCCTCGCGCGAGGTCTCGGCGTAGGAGATGTAGCGCGCGAGGTCTTTGCGGTTCTCAAGGAACCACCGCAAGCGCTTGGCGAAGCCGGGCAGCCGCCCGATCACTTCCTCGTCGAGGTGAACGACCGCGATGAGCGGGATGAGGCCGACCATCGAGCGCACGCGCAAAGGCGTCTCGCGCCCGTTCGACTTGATCTCGTCGTAGTAGAAGCCGTCCTCGTCGTCCCACAGGCCGCCCTCGCCGAGCGCGTTGATCGCGTCCACGATCCCGACGAAGTGCTCGAAGAACTTCGAGGCGATGTCCTCGTACTCCGGCTCCTCGCGCGCCAGCTCCATCGCCATCTCAAGCATCACGGCGCAGTAGAAGCCCATCCACGCCGTGCCGTCGGCCTGTTGCAGCAGCGCGCCGTTCGGGAGCGGCTGCGAGCGGTCGAACAGCCCGATGTTGTCGAGGCCGAGGAAGCCGCCCGCGAAGAGTCCCTTGCCCTCGATGTCCTGCCGGTTGACCCACTGCGTGAAGTTGACGAGCAGCTTCGGGTAGATGCGTTCGAGGAACAGCCTGTCCGGCTTGCCTTCGATCTCGGCCGTCAACTGATAGACGCGCCAGCAGGCCCACGCGTGGACGGGCGGGTTCGCGTCGTTGAACGTCCACTCGTAGGACGGGAGTTTCCCCGACGGGTGCATGTACCACTCGCGCAGGAAGAGGACGAGCTGATCCTTGGCGAACTGCGGATCGACGCGCGAGAACGGGATCATGTGGAAGGCCAAGTCCCACGCGGCGTACCACGGGTACTCCCACTTGTCGGGCATCGAGATCACGTCGCGGTTGTAGAGGTGGAGCCAGTCGTAGTTGCGCCCCTCGCGGCGCGCGCCGGGCGGCGGCGGCTGGTTGGGATCGCCGGCGAGCCAGTCGGCGATGATGTAGTGGTAGAACTGCTTCGTCCAGAGCAGGCCGGCGTAAGCCTGCCGCGCGACGCGCCGGGCCTCGGCCGGGAGGTTCTGCGGGATGACGGAGTCGTAGAACTCGTCGGCCTCGGCCGTGCGGGCGGCGAAGGTCTCGTCGAACCCCGCGCCGAACAGTTCGGCCGGCGCTTCGTCCTCGTGGAAGAGCCTGAGCCTGACGGTGATCTGGCCGCCGGCCGGCACTTCGAGCCGGTAGTGGGCGGCGGCCTTCGTGCCCTCGCGCGCCGGGTTGACCGCGTCGCGGCGGCCGCCGACGACGTAATCGTGGAAGGCGTCCTTGACGTAGGGCGTGCGGTTCGGCGCGCCGTAGAGGCGCTCGGTGTTCGTCTCGTTCTCGGTGAAGAGCCACTCGAAGGGGCCGGACTCCCCGGTCGCCTCGGCGGCGAAGCGGAAGCGCCCCAAGGACTCGTGATCGGCGGCGAGCGTGCCGTCGGCGGCCGCGCCGAACGCGGGGCGCGGCCAGTAGCCCTCGCCGTCGCGCCCCCACGCCCATGTGTTGCGGAACCAGAGGGTGGGGAGCAGGTGCAGGGCCGCCGGCTCGTCCGCGCGGTTGGCGATGGTGACGCGGATCAGGATGTCGTTCGGCGTCGAGTTGGCGTACTCGGCGAACACGTCGAAGTAGCGGCGGGCGTCGAAAATCCCCGTGTCGGACAGCTCGAACTCCGGGTCGTACTTGCCGCGGCGGCCGGACTCTTCGAGCATCCGCTGGTAGGGGAACTCGCCTTGCGGGTACTTGTAGAGCGCCTTCATGTAGGAGTGGGTCGGCGTGGAGTCGAGGTAGAAGTAGTGCTCCTTCACGTCCTCGCCGTGGTTGCCCTCGCCGTTCGTGAGGCCGAACAGGCGCTCCTTGAGTATGGGATCGCGCTCGTTCCAGAGCGCGAGCGCGAAGCAGAGGCGGCCCTCGCGGTCGGTGATCCCCAAAAGCCCGTCCTCGCCCCAGCGGTAGGCGCGCGAGCGGGCGTGCGCGTGCGGGAAGTAGTTCCACGCGTCGCCGCCCTCGGAGTAGTCCTCGCGCACCGTGCCCCACTGCCGCTCGCTGAGGTACGGCCCCCAGCGCTTCCAGTTCTTCTCGCGGCTCGCGTCCTCGCGCAGGCGCAGGCGCTCCGCGTCCAGTCGTTTTGTCATGGGGCGTGTAGTTACACTGAGAGGCGAGTCGATTGCAAGCGGAATATTCGCGGCAGCGCCCCGGCGGGGCGCTCAAGGGGACGCGTTCTCGCGGCGGCGTGGGCCGGGCGGCGGACGAAAGTTGTGCCCGCGGGCGACGGCGCGCCCCGGCGCTCACTCCTGATCGCGCTCCTTCTGGCAGCTGGGGAACGGGTATCGCAACTCGACCTCGCGCAGGTCTGCGTCGGTGCCCAGGGTGAGGGCGGGCGTCTTGAGGACGTAATTGGGCGCGATCCGTTTGAGGGTGGCTTCGAGCTTCGGGCAGTTATCGAACTTGCCATAGTAGAGGCCCATCACGCCGTGGAGTTGGCCCCTCAGACCTTTAAGGATTTTGAGCGAAAAGCGCCCCGCGGTGTCGGTGTGCGCCTCGGCCCTGCCCTCTACGTCGCCCGCGTACTTCTCCGGGTTGAACTCCACCGACTCTCCCACGACGGGCTGGCCGTCCGAGTAGAGGAAGCGGCCCTCGACCGTGATCGTCTCGACCGCTCCGGGCGGGTGGATGTCCAGCCCGGTCACGCGGTCGCCCGGCCCGACGGTGATGACGGCGGCCCGCTCGCGCTCCGCGACATTCGGGTAATAGAACTTGCCGAACGGCTCGCTGCTCGTGATCTTCCCGTCCTCGTTGACGACGAGCACGTAGGAGCCGGTCGGGATTTCTTCGAACAGGAACGCGCCGTCATCCTTGGTGCAGTTGGCCTTGTAGGGGAAGGCCGCCTGCTGCTCGCCCGCGGCCGGGTGGATGCGGAGGCAGACGTCGCGCATGGGTTTGCCCGCCGCGTTATAGACCTTGCCGCCTACCGCGTTGTCGATTTCGAAGTAGATGTCGACGCCGGCGTGCCGCTTGTCCTCCACGACGACGGGGATTCTTTTCAGCCGGCCGCCGGAGACGATCTCGTTGACGTTTTCGACGTCGGCGAAGCTGGGCGAGCGCCGCGAGGAGTCGGCGTCGATCTTCCAGCCGGGCTGCGTCTCCGGCTCGACGAGGTAGCGGCCGGCGGGCAGGTCGTAGATTTCATAGACGCCGTTCTCGTCGGTCTTGGCCTCGTAAGTCTTCTTCGCGCCGACGACGCGGACAGTCCGGTTGGCGAGCCTCGCGTGTTCGCCCGACACGGACGCGACCGTGCCAGACAGGCGCGTGCGGCCCCGCGCCTTCGCGAGGTTGTTCAGGAAGAGCAGATCGTCGCCCACGTGCTGCACGTCCCCGCCGCGGCCGCAGCCGCCCGCGCGCCAGGGCTTGTGATCCTTTCCGGGCGCGGGCAGGTAGAGGAGGATGCGCCGGCCGATGTCGTCCTCGACGAAGTAAGACCAGTCGCAACCGGAGAGGCCGTGCGAGAAGACCATCTCGTCGCCGGCCTTCAAGTCGCCCTTGTAAGATCGCTCGACGATCATTTTGGTGAAGTGGCCCTCGAAGCGGCTCTCGTCCCCCCGCCACCCGCGCTGTGGCATCCATCTCTTGAACACAGGCCGTTCGGCCTCGCCCGACTTTTTCTCTCCCTCCGCCTGCTGCTCTTCGTCTGCCGGCTCCTCCTCCGGCTCCTCCGCCTTCGCCGCCTCCTCCACCTTCGGCTTGACGATTGACGCGACCCTCGCGATGACGACCACGCCCGACCGGTCGTACGCTTCGAGCACCGTCGGCTTCTTGGGGCACATGCAGGGAAGATCAGGCACCGCCGGCTTCCCGGCGCGCGAGCAGGCAAGTGCGTCGCGCGCGCCGCAGAGCAGCGCGGCGACGGCGACGAGGAGCAGCGCGAGGCGTTTGCGGCGAACCATGTCGTCCCTCCGTCAGCTTTGGGTGTTATCGCTTCGTCGCCGCGGACGGGCAATCGGGTTGCCAGCCGCCGAGAAATTTTTAAGCGGCGCGGAGGGTTTTGGCCCTCCGCGCCCGAAACGTCTCTAGCCTTTCACGCGCTCGAAACATCTTCGACCTTCTTTGACACCGCGGCGCGCGGAAAGTGCCTGCGAAGGCGCGGCGACGAAGCGCGCGACGGGCCGCGCCTTCAGTGTTCGCGGCGCGCGCCCGCGGGCACGTCGCCCTGATAAATCTCCGCGCCCGCGGCGACGAACTCGGCAGCCTTCTCCTTCATGCCTTCGTCGAGCGCCGACTGTTCGTCAAGCTCCTTCTTCGCGGCGTACTCGCGCACCTCCTGCGTGATCTTCATCGAGCAGAAGTGCGGGCCGCACATCGAGCAGAAGTGCGCCAGCTTCGCGCCCTCCTGCGGCAGGGTCTCGTCGTGGTACTCGCGCGCGACTTCCGGGTCTAAGGAGAGGTTGAACTGATCCTCCCAGCGGAACTCGAAGCGGGCCTTCGAGAGCGCGTTGTCGCGCAGTTGCGCGCCCGGATGACCCTTCGCCAGATCGGCCGCGTGCGCGGCGATCTTGTAGGCGATGACGCCCTCCTTCACGTCCTTCCGGTCGGGCAGGCCCAAGTGCTCTTTCGGCGTGACGTAGCAGAGCATCGCCGTGCCGAACCAGCCGATCATGGCCGCGCCGATGGCCGACGTGATGTGATCGTAGCCGGGCGCGATGTCGGTCGTGAGCGGCCCCAGAGTGTAGAACGGCGCTTCCTGACAGACTTCGAGCTGGCGCTCGACGTTCTCCTTGACCAAGTGCATCGGGACGTGGCCCGGCCCCTCGATCATCACTTGGCAGTCGTACTCCCAAGCGACGCGGGTCAGCTCGCCGAGCGTGTCGAGTTCGGCGAACTGCGCCTCGTCGTTCGCGTCGGCGATTGATCCGGGGCGCAGGCCGTCGCCCAAGCTGAACGACACGTCGTAGGCCGCCATGATCTCGCAGATGTCGCGGAAGTGGGTGTAGAGGAAACTCTCGCGGTGGTGGGCGAGGCACCACTTCGCCATGATCGAGCCGCCGCGCGAGACGATGCCCGTCGTGCGCCGCGCGGTCAGCGGGATGAAGGGGAGCCGGACGCCGGCGTGGATCGTGAAGTAGTCAACGCCCTGCTCGGCCTGCTCGACCAGCGTGTCGCGGTAAATCTCCCACGTCAGCTCCTCGGCCTTGCCGCCCACCTTCTCCAACGCCTGATAGATCGGGACGGTGCCGATGGGCACGGGCGAATTCCTGACGATCCACTCGCGCGTGGCGTGGATGTTTTTGCCGGTGGACAAGTCCATGACGGTGTCCGCGCCCCACTTCGTGGCCCAGCGCATCTTCTCGACCTCTTCTTCAATCGAAGACGCGACGGCCGAGTTGCCGATGTTGGCGTTGACTTTGACGAGGAAGTTGCGGCCGATGATCATCGGCTCCGACTCGGGGTGGTTGACGTTGGCCGGGATGATCGCGCGGCCGCGCGCCACCTCGTCGCGCACGAACTCCGGCGTGACGAACTCGGGAACCCGCGCGCCGAAACTCTCGCCGCGGTGCTGATGCAGCAGCGACGAGCGATCAGCCCTCTCGTGTTCGCGCATCGCGTGCAGGGCCGTCTCGCGGCCCATGTTCTCGCGCAGCGCGACGAACTCCATCTCGGGCGTCACGACGCCGCGCCGCGCGTAGTGCATCTGCGTGACGCGGCGGCCCGGCCGTGCGCGCAGCGGCGCGCGGCGCAGGCCCGGAAAGTATTCGAGGCGGCCCCGATCCTTGTGGCGCGCGAACTCGACCGCGGTCTCCGACGAGTAGCCGTCGTCTTCCGGCCTGACCTCGCGGCCCTCGTACTCCTCCACGTCGCCGCGCGCGACGATCCAGTCGCGGCGCAGCGCCGCGAGTCCCTCGCGCTCGTCGCAGCGCGTTTGGGGATCGCCCCACGGCCCGGCCGTCTCGTAAACGCGGACGGGCGGGTTCGCCTCCAGACGGCCTTCCGGGCCGCGCGTCGGACTCAACTCGATCTCGCGGAAGGGGACGCGCACGCCCGCCGCGCCGCCCTCGGCGTAGGCGCGCCGCGAGTTGGGAAGTTGCACCTCGGAACTCTGCCGCTCGGGCGTCTCGTCTCTCGTCGTGCTCATCGTTGGGAAAACCTTTCGGCCGCGCGCGGCGGCTCAAAGGCGAAGGGCCGTCCAGCCTCGTTCGGAGAACTGGACGGCCCTCGCCCGTCTGCCTCTCCCTTCGGCGGTACTAACCGCATCAGGTTCAAAGGGTCTCGCCTCGCGGCGACTCTCAGCCGCGTCGCCTGACGCGGCTCCCCCGGAAAAATATTCGACTGTGAACTTTCAGGGCCGCCGGTGCGGCGGCGTCATGTCCGGCGGCAGGGGGCGGCCCGGCATCCCGCGCGGCCCGCGAGCGGGGCGGACGACCTTGTAGCCGTCGGGCGGGTAGAAGAGCGCGCGATCCTGCTCGCCGCGCGAGACGTTCGTCAGCCGGAACGTCGTCTCGCCGAAGCGCGGATCGACGTGGCGCATCATGACGATCATTTTCAGGTCTGACGAGTACCACTCCTCGTGCGTGATCTCGAACGGCCGCTCGTTGTCGAACTCGCCGGCCGGGATCGTGACGGTCGTGCGTGCGCCCTCCGCCTCGACGCCGTCGATTGATTGCCGGCCCAGTTTCTCGCGCACGGGCTTCGGCGCGGGCGCGCCCTCTTCGCCGGCCTCGCGGCGGCGCGCGGTGCTCGTCGGCATCAGGACGCCGAAGCGCCCTTCGCCGTCTCCGGCCATCGCGCGCTCGCGCATCCTCCGCATCGCTTCGGGCACCTCCTGCCGGTGGACGGTCTGCGCGCGCGTGTCGATCCGGTATTCGATCTCGTCGACGGGATCGGCGATGAAGATGAGGCGCGGCGGCTGACCGTCGGGCGCGAGCACCCCGCTGCCCTCGCGCGTGACGGCGTGCTCGCGGCGCGTGCGGCCCGCGGAGTCGCGGTAGAGGCGCGCGCTCGACTTGCGGACGGAGCGGTTGCCGTCGGCGTAAGTCTGCACGTGCTCGACCAGCGACTCGGCGGAGAAGGGCGCGCCGCGGACGACCTTGCGGTCGAAGCCGGCGTCGGGCGTCGTGAAGCTGAGCGTGTTGATCCGGCGGCCGCTCCCCTCGTCCTCGAAGGGCACGGGCGTCTCGGCGACGGGCGTCGGCAGCTCGACGCTCATGCGCGACGAGCGCGACTGCGTCCGGCCGCTCTGCGCCGCCGCGTCCGCGGCGGCCGAGAACGTGAGCAGCGGCGAGCAGAGCAGCAGGCGCGCGAGTCGGGCCGTGAGAGGTCTGCTCATTCGTGTGAGACTCATTTGCGAGGATGCTCCTTGTCTAGCCGCCGATGAAGCTCATCGTGCGGGCGGGCTGGCGGAAGCCGGGGTCGTTGATGTAGTGGCGCGGCTCTTTCTTGAGGACGACCGCGCGGATGAAGTCGGCGACCTCGGCGGGCGAGTCGGTCGCGCGCAGCGCGTCGCGCAAGGAGTGCTCGACGGTCGAGAAGAGGCAGGTTCTGATCTGGCCGTCGGCGGTCAGGCGGATGCGCGAGCACGCGCCGCAGAAGGGTTCGCTGACGGGCGCGATGATGCCGATCTCGCCCGGCGCGCCGTCGGCGAAGCGCCAGCGCGACGAGGTCTCCGCGCCGCGGCGAACGCGGGCCGGGACGAGCGGGAAACGCTCCTCGATTGCGTCGCGAATCTCGCGGCCCGAAACCACGCCGGCGCGCGACCAGCCGTGGCCGGAGTCGAGCGGCATGAACTCGATGAAGCGCATCGAGAGCGCGTGCTCGCGGGCGAAGGCGGCGAAGTCGGCCACCTCCGCGTCGTTGTGGCCGCGGACGATGACGGCGTTGACCTTGACGGGCGAAAGGCCGGCGCGCTGGGCGGCCTCGATCCCCGCGAGCACGCGCGGCAGGGCGTCCGCGCCGGTCGTCGAGCGGAAGGTTTCGGGCCGCAGGCTGTCGAGGCTGACGGTGACGCGGTCGAGTCCGGCGTCTTTCAAACCTTGCGCGCGGGGGGCTAAGAAGTAGCCGTTGGTGGTGAGCGCGAGATCGCGCAGGCCGACCGTTTTGAGCGCGGCGAGTTTGGCGATTAAGACTTCGATGTCGCGGCGCAGCATCGGCTCGCCGCCCGTCAGGCGAATCTTCTCGACGCCGAGCGAGACGAATATTTCGCAGGCCCGCTCGATCTCCTCGTAGGTGAGCGTCTGCCACTTCGGGGCCATCGGCGGCTCGCCGTGCGGCAGGCAGTAGAAGCAGCGGAAGTTACACCTGTCGGTCAGCGACACGCGGAGGTCGCGGATGGGGCGGCCGTAAGAGTCTGTCAGAACTGCTGTCACTTGCTAAGTCTTCGGGTTAACGGTTGCGACTGAAGCGAGCGGGCGCGGCGGCGCGGCTTTAAAGGCAATGATACGCGGGCCGGCGGGCGAGTTCCAAGCCGGAAGGCGTCGCGCGCGTGTTCGCGCGCGGGCGAGCCGACCCGCGGCCGGCCGCCGCTCGTTTCATGCGACCGTGTAGGTGACGATCTCGCGGCCCGAGAGGAAGTCTTTGCGCGCGGACTTGCGGACGAGGCCCGAACGTTCCAGCTCGAAGTAGGCGCGCTGAATCTCGCCGCGATCGACCGACAGCCGCTCGGCGAGTCGCGCCGGCGCGGGGAGCTGATCGCCGGCCGCGACTGCTTTGGCCGAGATGAGCGCCTCGATCTGCTGGCGCACCTGCAGGTAGACGGGGCCGGCGGAGAGGTCTCTGAGTTTGATGTCGAGCATCGGGGGTTTTCAGTCGTCGCGGCCTCGCGGCCCGGTGCGGAGCGTGCGCGCGTTGCGTTGCAGCCCCGAAAGTTTCGCGCGCTTGACGGGGCTGCGGCGGAAGCGCGCGGCGTAAGTGTCGGGCGTGAGTTCCGCGACTTCGGCGAGCGCGACGGAGGTCTGGCCCGCGCGCGGCTCGAAGCGCGGCTCGTCGGTCGGCTGCTCGAAGCGGTTCCACGGGCACACGTCCTGACACACGTCGCAGCCGTAGAGCCACCCGTCGAGGCTCCGCGCGACTTCCGCGGGCAGCTCCGGCGCGCGCAGCTCGATGGTGGCGTGCGAGATGCAGCGGTTCGAGTCCACGACGTAAGGCTCGCTGATCGCGCCGGTCGGGCAGGCTTCGAGGCAGAGGGTGCAGGTTCCGCAGTGATCGTCCTCGCGCGCGGCGTCCGGCTCAAGCTCGACGTCCAAGAGGAGCGAGCCGACGAAGACCCACGAGCCGAGTTCGCGCGTGATGAGGTTCGTGTGCTTGCCGATCCACCCCAGCCCGGCGCGCGCGGCCCACGCCTTATCCATGAAGGGCTGGATGTCGCAGCAGACCTTGCCCCGCGCGCCGGGCCACTCGCGCTCGATCCACGCGAGCAGGCCGCGCAGCTTTTCGCCGACCACGTCGTGGTAGTCGTCGCCCCACGCGTAGCGCGAGAGCTTGCCGGCCGACGCATCGGCGGCGTGCTCGTGCGGCGTGTAGTAGTTGAGCAGGCAGACGACGACGGAGCGCGCGCCGGGGAAGACGAGGCGCGGGTCGGCGCGCGCTTCGGGCGCGCGCTCCATCCAGCTCATCCCGGCGTGCAGGCC
>DATCVD010000374.1:0-2592 GCA_036567125.1 Pyrinomonadaceae bacterium
GCGTGCTCAACGGCCGCGCCACGAGCCTGCCGCGCCCGCTCTACCCGGAGCGCGCGCGCAGGGCTGGCGTGGCCGGCTCGGTCTCGGTCGAGGTGACGATTGACGAGAGTGGTAGAGTGATCTCGGCGCGCGCCGTCTCCGGCCCGATGATGCTCAGGGACGCGGCCGTCTTGGCCGCACGTCAGGCGCGCTTCACGCCCGCGCTCATTTCGGGCAAGCCCGTCCAGATGAACGGCGTCATCAACTACAACTTCACGCTCTGACACGCGCGCGGCGCGCGAGCGGCCGACAGAAGTTGCCGCACTCAGGCAGGTTCCGCCCGGAGGCGCGATGGAACAACTACTCGAACAGTTCTTCGAGCACCTGCGCTACGAGCGCAACGCCAGCGAGCACACGCTGCGCAACTACCGCATCGACCTCGGCCAGTTCCACGACCACCTCGCCCCCGCAGACCCGCAGACGGGCGCGCGCCGCGAACTCGACATCCGCCAGATCGATCACATCACGATCCGCGAGTGGCTCGCCGCGCTCCACGCCGCCAACAAGGCGAAGTCGTCAATCGCACGCAAGATCGCCTCCCTGCGCACCTTCTTCCAGTTCCTGCTGCGCGAGGGCGTCGTCGCGGCGAACCCGGCGAAGCTCGTCTCGACGCCGCGCCTCGAAAAGAAGCTGCCCACGCACCTGTCGGTCGAGGACGCCGTCCGCTTCATCGAGACGCCGGACACGCAGACCGATCTGGGCAAGCGCGACCGCGCGATCCTCGAAATGCTCTACGGCACGGGCGTCCGCGTCTCGGAGTTGACGAAGCTGAACCTGCGCGACGTGGATTTCAAAAACAGGATGGTGAAGGTCAAGGGCAAGCGCCGGAAGGAGCGCGTCGTGCCCTTCGGCGAGCCGGCGCTGCACGCGCTCGTCGATTACCTACAGGTGCGCGCCGCGTTCCTCAACCACGCGCCGGTCAGCGAGCGCGACGAGCAGGCGCTCTTCCTCAACTATCAGGGCACGCGCATCACCACCCGCTCCGTCGGCCGGATGGTGGACAAGTACATCACCGAGTGCGCCGGCATCCACAACATCAGCCCGCACTCACTGCGCCACTCCTTCGCCACGCACCTCCTCGACAACGGCGCGGATCTGCGTCACATTCAGGAACTCCTCGGCCACGCGCGCCTCTCCACCACCCAGATCTACACCCACGTCTCGATGGAAAAACTGATCGAGGTTTACGACAAGGCGCACCCCAAAGCATAAAGGCCGTAAATCGTAAATCGTGAATCGTGAATAGGGGGAATCGTCTTCTTCTATTCACGATTTACGATTCACGATTCACGGCTCTTATAGCGTCGGGATGTCTTCGCCGAGGCCCTGACGGGTTTCGAGTTCGGACTGGCAGGCGGCGTCGAAGCGGGCGGTGGGGAGGGCTTCGAGGCGCGCTTCGGGGATCGGCTTGCCGCAGCGCTCGCAGGTACCGTAAGTGCCATCGTCGATCCGTTGCAGCGCGCCGTCGATGTCCGCAACCATCTGCGACTGGCGCTCGCCGAGCCGGAAGGCAAGCTCCTGATTCACGTCCTGCAAGGACATGTCCACGCTGTCCTTGACGCCGTCGTCGGCCTTCATCTCCAGCGCCTCCTGCTGCTTGTCGCGCACCTGATCGTCGTGCGCGCGCAGTTGCGCCGTGAGCAGCGTGCGAAAGTGTTCCAGCCTCTCCTTGTCCATCCGAACGTCCCCCTCAATCTCAGAAGTTACGCGCGAGCAGCCCGCGCGAAACCACGCGATTGAACCGCCCCCAATTTTTCGCGTCCGCGGATTATAGACCAAGCCCGCGGCGGTTGGCGACCGGGGACGAAGCTGTTCGCCGTTGGCCGGCGGACGACTGACATCGGCTAACGGCTAACGGCTTACACCTAATCGAAACTAATCGGCGCGCTGCGCGAGTGCGGCGTCCGCCCCCGCGATAGCCTCCCGCGCGCCCTCCGTAGGCCGGCGTGCCCACGCGCGCCAGCGTCGCCACGCCAGCGTGAGTCCCGTCCAGACGAGGAGCGCGCCGCCGGCCGAGGCGATGCCGGCGATGGTCTGCCCGACGACGCCGAAGACTTCGCCCGTGTGCGCGAAGCGCAGGTAGGAGCGCAGCCGGCGGCCGAGCGTGTAACTCGAAAAAGGCTCCCACTTCGACACCGCGCCCGTGCGCCGGTCGAGCGTGAGCTGCGCGCGCTTCTGCGGCTGGCCGCCCGTCCCGCCGTCGATGGTGAAGGTCGCGGTCTTGTCGGCGGCGGTCGGCAGTCGCAGGCTGATGCTGCGCCAGCCGGCCTGCTGCTCGGCGGCCCGCGCCCACAGTCCGTTTAGCCCTTCGGGCGCGAGTTCGGGCTGCGGCCCGCCCCGCGCCGGCTGCTGCGGGCGCTGCTGCTGTTGGGGCGGCTGCTCGCCCGCCACGCGATAGACGAGGTTGCCCGCCCACGCGTACGAGATGACGACCGCCGAGAGCACGACGACGAAGAGCGGCGCGGCCGACCAGAAGCCGACGACGTTGTGCCAGTTGAAGTCGCGCGCCTTGGGCCGCAGCCCGCGCCGGTACCACAGCACGTTGCGGAACGC
>DATCVD010000375.1:0-18258 GCA_036567125.1 Pyrinomonadaceae bacterium
GAGGAATAAAAGGCGAGGCGTCGAGTGAAGGAGTGGTATACTGCTGCCAAATGCCGACCTTGTCTCGCCAGAATCACCTTTCTTTGCAGCGTATTACCTCATAGCTGAATAGAAACCGTCAATAGTCGTCTTCGCAAAAGAGAGATTACCGGAATTATCGCAAGATTTTGCAACAAAGTTTTTTAACTGCGACGAATTGTAAAGTTAAGAGTGTGAAACTGCCGTGTAACATTACGACCGGGAGGGCACGCCTGCCAAAGGAGGGGACGATAGTAATCTGTAGGCGGATTTTAACTTACGTTTAGGCTAATACAGATCCGAGCCGAATTAACATGAAAGCGTGCTGTAGAGGCGTAAATTAACATTTACTCGCTTCCCTTTCCCATGATATAACACGCGGTATGGTAGCGACCCCTAAACTTGACACAACTCCGTTCTCTATCAGCCCTAACCCGAACAGCCTTTACGTTACCCCCAGTCTTAAAGGCGTCCTCGCTAAGGCCCGCTTCACGATCAACAAGCGGCAGGGGCTGACATGCGCTGCGCTCGGGGACGTGGGGATGGGGAAAAGTACCGTGCTCCGCTACCTTTACGGGGAATATGCCGCGAAGGAAAACTGCGTCACAACCCTCATCCCGACGCCCAAATTCCCCACCCTGTTCGGGATGCTCAAATACATCTGTTCGGACTTCGAGATCGAGCCTAAGCGGAGCTTCGTGGCGCAGCAAGACGCCCTCCAAGAGTTTTTGCTCCAGAGCTACCAAGACGGCAAGAACGTCGTCCTCTTCATCGACGAGGCGCAACTCCTCGACAACCAGCAACTGGAGTTGATCCGCGGCTTTCTCAATTTCGAAACGCATGAGCACAAGCTGATCCAGATCGTTTTGGCCGGCCAGCTCGAACTCAGGGATAAGCTCAATACTGAGAAGAATAAGGCGCTTTACTCTCGCATCTCAACCTACTCCGTCCTCGATCCTCTCACGCCCGAGGAGACGAAGGCCATGATCGAGTACCGCTGCTCTTACGCCGGCATCGATAACCCGTTTACCGACGAGGCGATGGAGACGGTCTACATCAAGAGCAAGGGCATCCCCCGCTCGATCCTGAAACTCTGCGCCTTGGCCTACGAGATGATGGACATGGCCGGCGAGGACACGATCACGCCGGATTACATAGAGGATTCGGCACCGGAGGTGGCCGTTGAGTAGGTTCGCGAGACTCGTCGAAGCCCGGGAAAAGAGGGTGACGGAGCAGCCAAGCCCGTCCACAGTGGACAGCCCGTCCAATAGTATCACCCTATCCAATATGGACAGCCCGTCCATACAGGTCGGCCCGGTAACTATGGACAGGCCGGCCGATACGGACAGCCTGTCCATAGAACACCCCCCACCCCTGCCAGTGGTCAGGCCGTCCACATTGGACAGGCAGACCATTGAGGACAGCCCGTCCGTATTGAACACCCCTTCGGGTGCCTCTAACATGCGCTCGCTCCTCCCGGATGTAAAGGGGCACACGCAGCTCCCGCACCGCTACACGGACCATCTCCCGCGCTGGCTTTCCGCAGACGAGCAGGCGGTCTACGTGCAGCTCTACCGGCTCTCGTGGGGATGGGGCAAAGACACCTGTTTTATCAGCAATCCGAAGCTCGCCGAGCGGAGCGGGGTGCCCGAGACGTCGATGCGCCGGGCGGTCAAAAAACTGATCGGCAAAGGCTTGGTTGAGAAGACCGACAGGAAGTTTGGCGGCTCGGAGCAGGGAATCGAATATCGGGTGTTCAGTTTGGACAGGCTGACCGCCGGGGACAGGGCGTCCAACGTGGACAGCCCGTCCAGCGTGGCACCCAATAAAGAAAAGGATTTAAAAGAAAACCAAAAAGGGTTCGACGCTTCGCTTTGCCCAGACTGCATGGGAACCGGCTTCTACTACCCGCAGGGTACGGCCAAAGGGGTCGCTCGCTGCCCGCATGCCAAGCTTGCGAGGTGATGCGCCAGCGCGTGACATTTATCTCCTTGGTCGGTCTCGCCGCGTTGAGCGCGTAAAACATCAGTCGGTCGGCAGGGAACAGGTCGCGCCTCGGGAGAGACGGCAGGGCGCGATCAGTATCACTTATCGAATTGTGGTTTAAGAAACGTTCGCCGACGCAACTCCAATCAGTCAGCGGCAAGCAAGGTAAGATCGTCGCAAGAAGGTTTTGTAATGGCCACAGTAACAATCGAGGTTCCGGACGAACTCTCGGAGTTGGTCGCGCTGGCCGGCGACCGCCTGCCCGAACTGCTGGCCCGGAGCCTCAAAGAGCCGGCGCTGCCCGCGCATGTCTACCGCTACGTGCTGGACTTCCTCGCCAGCCGGCCCGCTGCCGAACAGGTGGCGGCCTTCGGCCCGACCGCTGAGATGACGGACAGGCTGCGGGCTCTCGTCGAGCGGGAAGGGAAGGGAGAGATCGCGCCGGCGGAGAGGGCAGAGCTTGACGAACGCGAGAGGCTCGAACACCTGATGGTGATGATCAAGTCCGGTAACCTCCGACACCTGACGGGGGATCGGGCGGCGTGACCTACGTCCCGGAGACGTTGCACCGACAGGTGATCGAGCGGGCGGGGAACCGCTGCGAGTACTGCCTGCTTCCCGCACGAGGTGGATCACGTCGTGGCCGAGAAGGGCGCTGCTGCTTTCGGCGGTGGCCCGCGCCGCGTGACTTATTCCCGTGCTGCGCGCGACGAAGGGCGATCCGGCCGTCGTGTTGCGCGTGCCGAACGAATCCGCGGCGCAGTTCGCCGGTTCGCCGGCTGCCTCAGTTACTTCTTCGGCTCCGGGAGTTTCAGGAGGAAGCCCCGGCGGCGGATGCCCTTCACGCAGGAGGTGTCAAGCCCCTTCGTCGTCCCGCGCTCGATGAAGTCGGCGACGAGGTTCTGGATGCAGCCGAGGCCGTCGAGTCCGCCGAAGCCGTGGCCGCCGTGTGGGACGACGACGTGCAGGCTGTTGGGCAGGTGTCTGGCCGCGGCGTCGCCGTAAGCGGGCGGGGTGACGGGGTCCCACTGCCCCGTGAGGATCAGCGCGGGCACGTCGGCGCGCGTCGGCTCGGCGTAGTCTTTCGGCACCTGCGCGCGGGGCCAGAGGGCGCAGGCCGCGCGCTGCTGGCGCAGGCGGTAATCACCCAGCAGCGTGTTCGCCGCGTTGCGCTCGCCTTCGCCGGGCCTGATCCACGGCAGGTCTTCGGCGCAGGTCACGGAGAGATACATGCCGTTGCTGCCGGTGGCAACAATCTGCCGGCGGTAAGATAGCGCGGCCTCGGCGAGCGGCGCGAAGTTGCCCTGCGCGGCGAGGTGGAGGAAGAGCGGGACGCGGCCCGCCGCGCCCGACTGGTAGAGCATGTAGCGGACGGCCTCGGCGGCGAGATCGCGCGAGAGCTTGACGGGCGTGCTCTTGCCCGTCCCCGGGTGCTTCACTTCGACCTCGACGGGGCCGCGCAGCAGCCTCTCAAGCACGGCCTTCGCCTCGTCGCGCAGACGGGGGAAGGCCGCGCGGCAAGCCTCGTCGGCGGCGCACTCGTCAAGGACGCCGTTGAGCGCCCGCTCCGTGTGCTGCGGGAAGTCGCGCGGCATCGACTGGTTGGTCGGCGAGACGCCCTGCAAGACGACCGCGCGGACGTGCCTGCCGTGACGCCTGACGTAGACTTGCGCGGCGCGCGTGCCGTAGGAGCCGCCGCTGATGTTGATCCGCTCGTAGCCGAGCGCGGCGCGCACCTCGTCCAAGTCGTCCATCGCCACGGGCGTCGTGTAGAGGCGGAGGTCGGCCTTCGGCTCAAGTTGCTCGCGGCAGCGGCGCACGTCTTCGAGCGGGAAGTAGAAGCCGAAGTAACTCGCGGGGTCTGCCGGGTCGAAGAACTCGCAGTTGAGCGGGTTCGAGCCGCCCGTGCCGCGCTGATCCACGAAGACGAGGTCGCGGCGCGCGCGTATCTTCGCCCAGTCCTGCGCGACGTAGGGCGCGTCCTCGGTCGCGGACGAGCCGGGGCCGCCCGGTATGTAGAAGAGCGGGTCGGGCGCTTTGTCAGGCCCCGTCGCGGGGAAGACGACGATCTTGAGCTTGATCCTTCGCCCCCGCTTCGCGGCGCGGTTCTCGAAGACTTCGTACGTGCCGCAGCGCGCCTGCTCCTTCGCCCCCTCCCTCGCGCCGGGCATTTCGCAAGGCTCAAGCGAGACGGAAGCGGCGGGCGCGACCCCCGCCCGTCGTCGCGCGCCCTTTTCCTGACCCGGACTGCCGAGTGCGAGGCACACCCCGCCGCAGACGAGCGCGCAGGCAATGAGTAACCAGCGATGCAGGAACATAGCCACCTCAAGATCGGACTAGACGCGGGAGCAGGGCCGACTTTAATTCCGTCTCCGACAAGAGACAAGCCGGCGCGCGGCCTGCCCGCATGACTCGCCGGACGGCGGATCGATGGGTGGCCCGCGACGCACCGCCACGCGGCGCCCGGTCGGGACACAGCCGATCAGAGCGATCAGCTATTTCTCCGACTCCTTGATAGCCGCGCCGCGCCGGTCTCGGGAAGCCGCCGGCTTGCGCGGCTTGACGAAGGGCTTGACCTTGAGTTCGTGCATCATCTGCTTTATCGCGGCATCCAACTGAGGCTCGACGCCGGCCACCATCTTCGACGGGTCGTTAACCACGTCGATGTCGGGATCGATGCCGTGGCCTTCGATCATCCACGTGCCGTCGTCCTCGTAGAAGGGGGCGTTGGGGACGTTGAAGTAGCCTCCGTCGATCAGGCCCGGATTGCCGTTCAGGCCGACCAGCCCGCCCCAAGTCCGGTTCCCGATAATCTTGCCGAGGCCGAGCTTGCGAAAGTAGTAGGCAAAATTTTCGCCGGCCGAGACCGACATGCCGCTGACGAGCAGGCACTTCGGGCCGTGATGGGCGCGCTGCGGGACGGCGCGATCTTTGGCATGACGCCCGCCGAGGTAGTTGAAGGCCCGCGGGTCGAGCATCTTTACGAACACGTCGCCGAGCGACCCGCCCTGACTCCAGCGCGCGTCGATGATCAGAGCCTCCTTGTCGGCCTGTCCGTAGAACTGGGTGACGAGAGAGTTCAACGCCTGCGTCGTGAAGTCGGGCAGGTGGATGTAGCCGACGCGACCGCCGGTCTTCCGGGCGACGTAAGATCGGTTCGCCTCAACCCACGCGGCGTAGCGGAGTCCGATGTCGGCGGCTAAGGGCCTGACGACCACTTGTCTGGCGCTAGGGTTCATCACCGGTTGGTCGCTGACGGTGATCTTGGTGTCGGCCCCGGCCAGCCCGACGAACGCGGCCCGCGGGTCTTTGCCGACATCCAGCGGTTTGTCGTTCACGGCGAGCAGGTAGTCGCCCGGCTTCACGTTTACGGCCGGCTGGCTGAGCGGCCCGCGACCGCCGGCGTCCCACGAAGCGCCCTCGTAGATTCTGGTGAATCGATACGCCCCTTGATGAAGCTCGAAGTCCGCGCCGAGCATGCCTATCGGAACCCTCGGCGTCTGTTCGAGATCGCCGCCCCCGCCGTAAGCGTGGCCCACGCTCAGCTCGCCGGCCATCTCGCTCAGCACGAAATTGACGTCTTCGCGTGTCGCGCACGCGTCGAGCATCTTCGCGTAGCGGCGGCGCATCGACGGCCAATCGATCCGGTGCATGTTCGGGTCGTAAAAAAAGTCGCGGTAGAGCCGCCAGACGTCGTCGAATACCTGTTTCCACTCGGCCCGCCTGTCGATCCCGACGCTCATCCCGGCGAGATAAACTTGTTTCGGCGGCGTCTGATCGGTTGACGTGTCGGCGACGCTCAGCGCCCCGCCCGTGAAAATAAGCGACCGCCGGCCGTCGCCCGAAAGCGCGAAACCGGTCGGGCCTTCGGCGAGGGTCTTCTCCTGCTTGCCGCTCAAATCAAAGACGTTGAGCGAACGCTTGGCCCCGAGTTTTGATTGCACGTATACAGGGTTCCCGTCGCTCGTCACCTCCAGCCCCTCAAGGCTCCAGCCTTCGACGGGCAGCCTGACGGAACGCTTTTCAAAGCCCTCGATGTCTATCCGGATGGGTTGCCGGCCATCTTGCCGAACTGCCGCCGGGGCGCGCCCTCCGGGTCGCGTCGATAGGGGCGATGGGGTCGTCTCGCGAAGCGGCACCGCGAGCAGGGCATCTTCATTCGGGTAGATGAAGGTGCGGCTGCCGTAGTTGAACGTCGGCGCGGAGTAGTTGCGGGTGCTGACGAAGAACAGGTAGTCGCCGGCGCGGTCGAAGCTCGGGTGGCTGTCGTCAAACATGCCGCTGGTGATCTGGCGCGCCGAGCGCGTGTCGGTGTTGTAGAGCCAGAGTGAGCGGTGCGCGTTCTCGCCCATCTTGTTGTAGACGAGCCACGACGAATCCGGCGACCACCTGAGCCGCGGCTGTGAGCCCCACTCGTCGGCGTCAATGCGCCGGGTCTCGTTGCCGGCGAGGGTGTGGACGAAGACGGCGTTGCTCTGATCGACGAAGGCGATTCGGGTCGAATCCGGCGACCAGACCGGGCTGTACTTAAAGCCCGATCCGGATTGCGTCAGCCGGCGCGTCGGTGCAGACCCGTCCGGACTCATGACGTAGAGGTCGTACTCGCCGGACGCGTCGGAGAAGTAGGCCACCCACTTTCCGTCAGGACTCCACGAGGGATCGCGCTCGAAGACCCCGCTCGTGCCGGTCAGGTTGCGCGGCGCGCCCTGCCCCACGGGCAAGACCCAGATGTCGCCGCGCGCGCTCAATAAAACGCGGTCGCCCGTCGGGGAAAGACCGCCGCCGCCGATAAACTTGCCGGCGTCGACGTCGGCCGGCTTGATCTCGCGGTGGTCTTCGGGAATCGCTACTTCGAGGGGGCGCGATTTGCCGGTGCCGAGATCGAGTAAGTAGAGGTCGGGGCCGTACTGAAAAATGATCTCCCCTTGGTCTTGCCGCCCCGGCCCGACGGAGGGGTTTCTGACATCGTAGTCCGCGAAATGGGTAACCTGTTTTCGCGAGCCGGATTTCGTGTCGTATTCCCAGATGTTCAGACGATTCTCCGGCCCGCCGTCGGAAACGTAATAGAGAACCTCGCCCCGCCACATCGGCTTGGTATCCGTCCCCTCCCAGTTGGTGATCTTTCTGGACTCGTTCGTCCGTAGATTGAACAGCCAGAGGTCGCGGGCCATCCCGCCGCGGTAATGCTTCCAATGCTCCATGAGGGAGACAGGCCAGTTGAGGGTGTAGGCCAGCCACCGCCCGTCGGAGCTGATGGCGGCCTCGCCGCCGTAAGGCACGCGGAGGCGAGTCGGCAGGCCGCCGCCGGCGGGGACGGTGAACAACTGCATCGCAAGATTGTTGAACGAGAGGCTGTTCGTGTAAAAGAGCAGCTTACCGTCGGGAGTCCACTGGGACAGATTCTCCCCCGTCGGGAGGTGCGTGATCCGTGTGGGAGGGCCGCCCCGCGTCGGCACGGTGTAGATCTCGAAATTGCCTTCCAAGTTGCCGGCGAACGCGAGCGTCTTTCCGTCGGGGCTGAACATCGCATTGGTCTTCATCCCGGGCGCGTCGGTCAGCGGAACCGCGACGCCCCCTTCCCGCGGGGCGCACCACAAGTCGTTCGCGTAAACGAAGGCCACGTGCGTGCGGCTTATCGTCGGGAACTGCTTCAGGCGGGCGCGCCGGTCGATAGCCGGAGTCGGGCCGGCCGACTGCTGTTCGACGACGCCGGCCGCGCGGCTCGCCGGCCCGGCACTGCCCGCGGTGATAATGACGGAGAGGGTTGCAAGCCCGACGAGTCTGCTCATGCGAATTATTCCCCCCGGCGGTTTAGAGCCGGGTTGAAAATTAGCACGCGCGGGCGCGGGCGTATTGCACTGAATTGAGTATTGGTATCAGATGAACTAGGGGCGGGAAAGAGCGCGGTATTCGGTCGGGGTCATGCCGGTGAGCCGCTTGAAAGTCCGCGTGAAGTGGCTCTGGTCGTAAAAGCCGGCGGCGGCGGCGACGTGGGAGAGGGGGGCGTCGGTCACGGACATTTGCCGGCAGGCGAACTCGACGCGCAGCTTGCGTAAATACTCTCCGACCGTCAGCCCGTAGTGTCTGCGGAATTCCCTGACCAGATAGACGGGGTGGGCCCCGACCGACTCGGCGATCTCACTGACGGTCAGCGGCTCGGTCAAGCGGTCGTGGATCAATTGATTGGCTAATTGTAGCCAACGCGGCGGGCGGGCGTCAGACCTGAGACGGCTCCGCAAGGCCCGACCGAGCAGTTCGAGCGCCAAGCCCTCCATAATGATGGCCGACACTCCGTCCGGCTTTCGGAATTCTTTATAGAGCGTTAGCCCAAGCCAAGAAACTTCACCGCCGGAAAACCCGACCGGGTGATCCGTTAAACTCGTCGAGCTTTGCGCGCACGCGAGCACGTCGGATTTAATAGAGACAGTTAGAAAGCGTCCCCCCCTCGTGTGGAAGCGGTCGCGGTGAGTTGTGCCGCACGGGTTGAAGATGAGGGTGGAAGACGAGCAGAGGCGATCCACGCCCCTCGCCGACGTGATGTAAAGCCCGTCAATAATCAGCAGGAAGTGAGCGTCCTCGTGCGTATGGCGGGGGACTTCTTCCTCGGCGCAATCTACAATCTCTTGGAGGGTAAAATCTCGCAGCTCGACCCTCCTACACAGGCTCCCGATGAAATCCCCGCGTCTCAGAAGTCTCTTCTCAAGTCGTCTGTCATTACTCATAAACTTCGCCGGCGCACTCTGACGAATGACCTTTTCTTTGCGCACTCTTTTTATCATCCATAATGGGAAAACAGCCCACCGAAACTTTCGTTACACTAATTTTTAGAAAGCCCGGCACGCGGCGGTGAGTCATTCTCGATGTCCGACAGGGAATCACTATGAAGTGTCCACAAGCGGGGGTGCAAAAATATACCTGCAACGTCCGATAAGGCGCGTTTCGGTGTTGAGGCTTTGCACAAAAAATCAGGGCGGCCGCACGATGTTGAGTCCGACATCCGTGCCCGCCCCAACATCTTGGGCCGGCCCTTGAATTTGTGTGCAAAGGAGGTGTTGGGGCTTTGCCTCATGATTGCCGCCTGCCTCACACTTAATTAGCCCGCCCCAAAATCGATTGCCCGACAATTTGGGGCGTGATAGGCTCGACGCTCGCACGTCAGTCTTACCGGCGCGGCTCTCACGCTCGCCGCGCTTGCTGTTGACCTCAGCCACGAAGGAGACTCACCATGTCGAAAAAATTGCGGCTCGTGCTCGGGCTTGCCCTGCTGGCTGTCTTGCTGCTTCCGGCGGTGGTGCTCGCGGATTTTTACACCCGCGGCAACCCCTGCCACGCGGAGCGGACTACCTACTATAGTGATGCCACCCGCACGACGGTGGTCGGCGTGGACGAATACATCTGCTGGGGAGGGCATCGCGTAACGGGCCAAAGGACGCCCTATTACACCTACCAGTACCTCGGCCAATGCTGTAGCGTTTGTACCTCTCAGGGCGTGTGCGGCGTCGAGCCGTAGCGGGTGCGTAGAGAGAGGGTTCGGCGGCGGAGGGGTGAGGCCCAGTCCTGCCCCTCCCGCTTTTTGGGCCAGCCGCCGGTCAAAATTTGATGCTGGTTACAATCCGGCTTCGACGTTGAACCACGTCCGATAATTTCTGCCATAATATGGAACCCTAGAGGGAAGATGCGGAAGTGAACTTTTCCGGACAAAGAGTCGGGGGGGATGGCAATTCAACTTAATTCACTGCATGGTACCGTTTTGAGAAGCAGCGCGGCCGCCAGCTTCATCCTCACGGAGACGGCATACGCCCCGCGCCTCAGGCTCCCGCGGCATGATCATCAAAACGCCTATTTCTGCTTTACCCTTCAAGGCGTTTTCACCGAGGCATACGGGAATCGAATGCGCACCTGTAGAGCATCGACGCTGCTCTTCCATCCTGCGGGGGAAATACATTCAGACCATTTTCACAGCAGGGTTCGCTGCTTCAACCTCCAGCTCGACTCCCGCGTGCACCGGCAAATTGAGGGGCTGAATCAACCGGCGGACTTTTCCGGCGGCGCTTTGACTTGCTTAGCCACCAAGCTATACCGCGAGTTCAGGGAGATGGATGAACTCTCAGGGCTTGTCATCGAAGGCATCGCGCTCGAACTGGTGGGTACGGCGGCGCGTTCGGCTAAAGCGTCCCGGCGCGCCTGCCCGCCGTGGTTGGCGCGTGCGCGGGAGCTGCTCCATGAGAACTTCGCCGACCGGTTGACCGTGGCCGACGTGGCGTCGGAGGTGGGCGTGCACGAGACCCACTTGGCGAGAGAGTTCCGCCGTTATTACCGCTGCACGATCGGGGACTTCGTCCGCCGCCGCCGGGTTGAATTCGCGTGCCGACAGATCTCCACCTCCGACGCCCCCCTCAGCGAGATCGCGGTCGCCGCCGGCTTCTTCGATCAGAGCCACTTCGGGAGAACGTTCAAACTACTCACCGGCATGTCCCCCGCCGCCTACCGCGAGACCTTCCGCGCCCGCTAGTCACATACCAAACGCTAAACCTGTGCAAGACTCCTCGGCCGGGGAAGAGTAGTTTCGGTAGGGAAACTACTCGGAGGAGATTTGCCCGTCGTGCTAAGAGTTCTATTGATTCTCGCGCTCTCGCCTGTCTTATCCGCACTCGACTGCGTGGCATTCAACCTAGCTGGCTTCGGGGCCGCGGCCGCCGCCATTCCCCGGTACGACATCTCGGTTCGAATCCTGCCTGAGGCCCGCCGCTTGGAAGGCGTCGGCACGGTGCTGCTGCCGGCCGACGCATCAAAGCGGCCGCTCGAACTTAAATTATCCGAGCAGATGATCGATCTCTCGGCCGAGGTCTTGGAGCCGGCCGAGAGCGCGGGCGCGGTCAGGCTGGAGAGGGGTGAGGCGAAGGGCGGGAGCGTGGTGTGGAAGGCACACCCGCCCGCGCCCTTCCCGCCGTCGAAGCCGGTGCGCCTGCGGCTCTCTTGGTCGGGGGGCGAGAAGACCGCATTCGTGTTCAACGTGGGGCCGGAAGGCTCGTTCGCCGGCGGCCTTAACACCGCTTGGTACCCGCAAGTCGGGGGCGGCGCGGGCACGGGCCGGCTGCGACTATCGGTCCCGGCCGGCTACACGGCGCACGGCGTCGGCCTCAACCGCGGCACGCGTGAAGAAGAAAGTCGTGGCCTCTTCACCTTCGAGGCCGACTGGCCCACCTACTTCGGATTCGTCGCCGCGCGGTACACCGTCGTCCGCCGGGCGGGCACCGTGCCGATGTCCGCTTACCTGCTGCGCCCGAGGCGGGAGGTCGAGAAGTACCTGGAGGGCTGCTCAAGAATCCTCGACGTGCTCGTGCGTGAATTCGGCCCGTACCCTTTCGGGGAGTTCGCCGTCGTAGAAGTCCCCGACGAGCAGGCCGCGCTGGCCGGTTTTTCCGGCGCGAGCGTTGACGGCTTCATCATGGCCGACGCCACGTCGCTCGACGAGGATTTCAACTTGGCCTACTACGGGCACGAGATAGCGCACCAGTGGTGGGGCAACCTGATCAAGAGGAGGGGGCCTCGCGGCAATTACATGCTCGACGAGGCGATGGCGCAGTACGGCTCGCTCCGCGCGGTGGAGATCATTGAAGGCCCCGCCGCCGCCGAGCGGTACCGCCGCACGGGTCACCCGGGGTACATCGCCGCGCAGAGCGGCTTCGGCTACCTCCAGCGCGCCGCCGCCGGCATCGATCACGCGCTGGCGAACCTGCCGGACGGCCGTGACTCGCACCTCCTGTCCGACAGCAAAGGCTTCTTCGTCTGGGACATGCTTTCGCGCACGGTCGGCCGGGAAAAGTTCCGCGGCGCGCTACAGCGCTTCACGCGCGAGCACGCGTTCCGTGAGGTGACTTGGGAAGAATTTCTGCGGGCGATAGAGGTCGGCGCGGGCCGTGACCTGCGCCGGTTCTACGCTCAGTGGCTCGAACGCACCGGCGCGCCGGAGTGGCGGTTGGCTTGGAGTCAGGAGGGGTCGTCGGTCAGAATCACCATCACCCAACCGCAGCCCTATTACGAGGCCGACGTCGAAGTGCGTGTGAGCGGGCAAGGTCAGCACCTCTCACGCGATGTCAGGATCGCGGGCCCGCGGACGGAGATCACGTTGCCGACAAGTCTGCGTGCCGAGTCCGTCGTCCTCGACCCCCACTTCTTAACCCTTTGGTGGGCCCCCGAGTATCGTGCCGAGGCCGACGCGCTGGCCCCGTATACCAGCGCGAACAGGGCGCTCTCGGCGGGCAAGTACGCGCAGGCGGAGGAGGAGTTCAAAACGGCCCTCGGGAATGTCCGCTCGCCCGACGTTTACGGCCTGCGGTTCATGCTCGAATACGGGCGCGGGCTGGCCCTCTACAACCAAAAGAAATGGGCCGACGCCCGCTCGCACCTGATGGCGGCTCTGGCCGCCCCGTCGCGCCGCCCGGATCACCTACCTAGGGTCTACTACCGGCTGGCGCTGATCGGCAAGGAGCTGCGCGACGACGAGGCGCTGCGGTGGGCGGTCGACTCGGCAGTCACGGCCGACGCGCTCGACCCGTCGAAGTCAGGCATGGCGCGCCGCGCGACTCAGCTCCTGCCGGTCGGCCGAAGCGCCGCCGAACGTCAGACGACCGTCACAGGCACGCTCGCGGGTCACGACGGCCGGCCGATGCCCAAGGCGCACGTACACCTTTGGCGCGTCGGCGGCTCCGGCCCGCTCGCCTCGGTCGAGGCCGCGAAGGACGGCGGCTTCAGGCTCACGACCGCCGAGACCGGGCTTTTAGCCCTCCAGTTCACCGGCGTCGATCACCAATCGCGCAAAATAACTCTGCTCGCCGACAAGCCGCAGGAGATCGCCGTCGAGGTCAGGCTGAAAGCTAACGACTACGCCGAGGAGTCCGGCGGCGTGAAGATCATCGGCGACTTCAACGAGTTCTCTTTCAAATCCGCCCGGCCGATGGAGAGGCTGGCCGACGGCACGTTCGCCGCGGAGTTCGACACGTCGGCCGCGCGCTTCTCCTACCAACTCCTCGGCGTGGCGGCGGGCGGGGGCAGCGTCAACGGCACGCAGTCGGAGGACTACGTTTACGGCGGCGGCGGCGATTACCGCTCGGTGGTAACGCCGAAGGGCGGGCGAGTCAGGATTGTTTTCGACCCCAAAGCGCTGTCGCGCTCGGGAGCGCCCGGACGCGCGGAGTTTATCGACCCGTCTTCGATCGCGGCGCGCTTCGCCTCGATCTACGAGGACATGCTGGGGCGGCGCGAGCGCCTCCGTCAAGCCTTGGTGGCGTATAAGAAGACGGGGCAACCAACCAGCCAGTTCGGCCACGACTGGTCGCCCGATCTGGCCGACCTCTCCCGGAAGATCTCGGCGGAGAAAGACCCGCTTCTCAGGCAGGCACTGTTATTCAGCTACCTCGATTTAGGGTTCGGCACTTACGGGGCTAGGCTCGACGCGGCGCTCGCGCGAAGGGCGCTTTCCGAGATCGCACCCACCTCCCAGCTCTGGTCTATCGAGCCGACCCTCGTCGCCGTCGCCGTCGGCAGCGCGGGGCGGCCGGAGGGGTTCGCGTCGTACGTGCGGGAACTAATTAACAATCATCCCGATCCGGCGGTGGTGACGGCGGTGAAAGCAGAGCTGTCCCCGGATCGCCGGATCATGATCGGCAAGACCGTGCCGGCCTTCTCGCTGGCCTCTTCCGATCAGCCGGGGCTCAACTATTCGGCGGAGAGTCTGAGAGGGAAGGCCGTACTGATTGATTTCTGGGCGACATGGTGCGTGCCGTGCGTCGAGGAGATGCCGAACCTGCACCAAGCGTATGAGAAGTTCGGGAGGCGTGGCTTCGACATCCTGAGCGTCTCTCTGGACGAGAAGCCGGAGTCCGTGAAAGAGTTTCGCAAGCGGTGGAAGATGCCTTGGCGTCATGCGCTGCTGTCGTCCGGCCCGGAGGTGATGAAGCAGTTCGAGATCGTCGGCATCCCGAAGGCCGTCCTGATCGACCGCGACGGCCGCATCGTCGCCACGGACAGGGAATTGCGCGGGCGCAACCTCGACCGGACGCTGACGCGTGCGCTGGGCGCGGCTAAATGATCTGAAGAAGGAAGAATCCTTCTTCGCCCCCGAGGCTCGAATAGCGATTATTCCGCGGGGCAAGTCTTAGCGTGAAGGAACGCCTGACCATCGGCATCGTCGGCGGTATGAGTCCCGAGTCCACGGTGACTTACTACCAGCACATCGTGCGGCGGCACCAAGCGGAATTTCAGGATCATAGCTACCCGCGAATCATCATCGTCAGTGTCTCCTTCCAGAAATACATCGACTGGCAGCACGGCGGCGACTGGGACAGAATCGGCCGAGAGTTAGAGATTGAATTTCAAAAGGCGGCGTCGGCGGGCGCGGACTTCGCGCTCCTCGCCACCAACACCATGCACAAGGTGCTGCCCTCGGTAAAGAGTCCGATACCCGTGTTAAGTATTCTGGACGCCGTCGGCGCATTCGCCGTGAAGAGGGGCATCCGAAGTCTGGGGCTGACCGGCACCAAATTCACCATGAGCGCCGGCTTTTACGCCGAGGGATTGGTAAGGCAGGGCCTCGGCGTCCTCACGCCGCCCGCCCCCGATCAGGAAACGATCCACCGCATTATTTATGACGAACTCATTTCGGGAAAGGTTAATCACTCGTCGGTCGAATATTTCGACGAGATTGCTCAACGGCTTTTGGGCCGTGGGGCGGAAGCGATTTTATTAGGCTGTACCGAGCTAGAGCTGCTCGTCAGGGGGTTACGTAATAAGGCCAGTTTTCTTGACAGCACCCGCATTCACGCCGATGCCGCGTGGGAGATAGCTACCGGCAAGGCTTCACTCTAAAGAAAGTGCGATGTATCTCGTGTTTTTTTGCAAGACCCCATCTTTTACATGGCTTCGCCTAAGAGAAGGGCTGGAGGGGCGTACTGTTAGGCAGGGGGATGTTCTAGCTGGGCGAGAGTCTTGGGTTAGACGAATCCGGCACCCCCTGACTTCCGAGCAGGGTTGGCAGTCGCCGCCCGCCTTCTGGTAGCATCCCCTGCCATGAGACACCTTAAACTCCTGCTCCTGCTGCTCTGCCTCTGCCCCGCCGCCCGGCCTCAAGACTCCTCCGACGGCCGGCCCTCCGACCTCAAAGGGCTGAAGAAGGTCTACGTGGACGCGGGCGCTGATCCGAAGAGCAGGCGGCGCATCATCAAAGAACTGAGCAAGCCCGGGCTCGGCCTGACGTTGCTCGACTCCGCCGAGGGCGCGCAGATCATCCTCGACTTCGGCGGCCGCACCGAGGATCACGTCGAGAACCTCACCCTCTATGTCGGATACCCACAGCAGTTCGACACGGTGCAGATCCACAAGCAAATCCTGATCGGGCGGGGCCGGGTGTTCGTGGTCAAGGACGGCAAGCGCCGGGGCGTGATGTCGTTCGGGGACACGAAAAACGCGGGCGCGTTCTGGGAGCGCGACCCGGCGACCAACTTCGGGCGCAAGTTCCGCAAGCTCTACAAGAAGGCGAACGGGATCAAGTGACGGCCGCCTGATTCCGGGCGGCGGTTCGATCCGGGTCGTCAGTCGGGCGGGTTCGGGAAGTGGGGAGGATGGTGGAAAGAGTCTGAGAAATACGCATAGCTAAGTACCGTTACATGCAGCTCAAGCTCCGCCTTCTGCCGGTCTTCGAGCGGGAGGTCTTCGGTCATCCGGTAGGCCCTGTGCCTGATCCGGCGGTTCGGCGTGGTGCAACTCTCCTTGAAACTTGTGGCACGTATTAGACCATCGGGCCGAAGCCGGGGGGTGCCCACCCCCGAGAAAAGGGCGCGCTCGTGGTAACGGAATCCGCCACGACTGAGGGGTGCGTGGGCGTGCCCCTTACCACTTCGGCCGCGCCTCGAAAAACAGCCCCTCGGGCGGCCCCTTCTTCCGCCGGGCAAAAAGGTTCCGTTGGGCAAAGTCCTTTCATATGGGGGAGATTTTTTATCGGACTCACATTTTGTTCGGCGGAAAGATTATTATTGTTCATCTAAAATCGCTTACTAGGACGATGTTACTTTTGTAGTCTCAGCATGCGGTAACTACTTTCTACAGCTTGAATGTCATCTTTGGGTGCCCGAGCCTACCTCCCGGCATGCCGGGAGGTAGGCTCGGGCGGGGTTTTGGCGGTCGGCCGCCGGGTTACGGACGCCCGAAGCGCGAGCGGTATTCCGGGGAATTCAGGAACCCGTGGATCATCGTGCGGAAGTCGGCGGGGTTGGCGTTGAGGTACGTCAGCCAAGCGTTGAAGCCCGTCTCCTCCGGGTCGCGCTTGAGGTAGCCGAAGTATTGCATCGTCACGAAGGCCGCGTTGAACTCCTTGGCCCGCGCCTCCGGGTGCTCGGTCGCGGCGCGCACGACTTCGGCGCGCGTCTTCCTGCCGGCCCTCAAATCGCCGACGAGCGAGTCGCGCGTCACGTCGCCGCCGAGCGTGAGTCCGCCGATCTGGAGCAGCCTATCGACGAAGGACTCCGGCGTCGTCTGGTCGCGGTAAAGCTCCCTGAACTCGGCGCGCTCGACCCACGCGGCCGTGAACTCGGCCTTGCGCGCGGCCACCTCCTCCCCGGTCTGGCCTGAGATCGATTGCAGGTCGCGGACGAACTCGGCGTAGGTCGGGCTGCGGCCGAGGCTCACCCTGTAGAAGAGGAAGGCCGAGTAGCCTCTCGTCTCGAACTCCGGCGAGCGGAAGAAGGACGAGGAGACTTGTATGCGGTCGCACAAGGCCGAGGGGCTGCGCGAGTCCGTGTTGAAGACGTTCGGGCAGCGCGCGAGCACGTCGAGCCAAGCTTGCAGGCCGGTCGGCTCAGGCTCGCGGCCGAGGAAGTCGAGGTAGTGCATCCGCACGAGGAAGTGCGGCGTGTCTATCGGGTTCTGCGCCGCGTGATCGGTGTCGTCGCTGGTGAGGATGATCTGCGCCTCGCTCTGCGTGCCGAGTGAGACGCCGACGGGGTTGCTCAGCGTGACGAGGAAGAACTCGTCGGGTTCGACCAGCGCGTCGTCGATGAGGGTCACGCTGACGGTCTGGCTGGCCTCGCCGGGGGCGAAGCGGAGCGTGCCCGTCGCGCGCACGTAGTCGGAGCGGTCGCGGGCCGCGCCGTCGCAGGCGACCGCGGGCGGGCACAGCTCGCGCGTGGCGAAATCGACCGTGGCCTCGCGCGAGAGATCGCCGAGGCGCGTGACGGTGATGGGGTCGCCGGAGGGGCCGACCTCGCGGACGCGGAAGATGCCCCGGCTGAGCTGGACGGTGCTCTCGGCGGCGGGGCGGGCGGGCGGTTGGGCCGCGCGCCAGTCGGGGTCGTAGTCGTCCGCGGGGTGCGAGGTCAGGCGCGCGGGCGGGCCGCCGTCGGCGCTCATCAGGTAGATGTCGCGCTGCTGGGCGTCGCGGTTGCTGGTGAAGGCGATGCCGGAGCCGTCGGGGAGCCACACGGGCATCTGGTCTTGGGCGGGGTGATCGGTCAGCGGCGTCAGCGGCCCGCCGGTGGCGCTGACCGAGTAGATTTCGTCGTTACCGCTGATGTTGCTGGCGAAGGCGAGGCGCTTGCCGTCGGGCGACCACGCGGGGCCGTTCACCTGCGGCAGCCCGAACCCGACAGAGAAGAACGGCGGCGCGACGGCCACCCGCGTCTTGCCGCTGCCGTCGGCGTTCACGACTAAGAGGTATCGCACCGCGAAGTTGTCTTCGGGGTTGAAGACGCTCTCGCGGGCGATGTAGGCGATGCGCGTGCCGTCGGGCGACCAAGCCGGATCGGCGGCCCCCGACGCGTTGATGAAAGTCTCGCCCCCGCTCCCGTCGGCGTTCACGATGACAAGATGGCCCGCCCCTTCCAGCGTGTCGACGGCGTAGACCAGCTTCGTCCCGTCCGGCGACCAAGCCGGGTCGAGTATCACCCAGTTGTCGATGGTGCCGTCTTCTTCCTCGTCGGTGTGGTGCGTTAACAGCCTGACGTTGCCGCCGTCGGCGTCCATCACGTAGATGTTGGTATGGCCGCCCGTGTTACCCGGGCCGGTGCGGGTGCTGGAGAAGGCGATCCGAGTGCCGTCGGGCGACCAGACGGGCGTGACGTCCTGCGCGGGGTTGTTGGTGAGGTTCGTCAGGCCCGTGCCGTCGCCGTTCATCACGTAGATTTCGGCGTTGCCGTCGCGCTGGCTCGTGAAGAGCACGCGGTCGGAGGGGCGCGGCGCGGGCGTGGCGGCGGGCGAGGCCGC
>DATCVD010000376.1:0-2623 GCA_036567125.1 Pyrinomonadaceae bacterium
CCAGCCCGCCGTCCGCGCAGTCGTGCGCGGAGCGCAGCAGCCCTTCGGCGGCCGCGCGCAGGCAGGTCTCCTGCACGGAGCGTTCGAGTTCGAGCGAGAGCGCGGGCACGCGCCCGCCGCGAATCATCTCTTCGGTCGTGCGGCCGAGCACCGACGCGGCGTACTCGCTGATCGAGAGATCGTCCCGCGTCCGGCCGAGCAGCGCGATCACGTCCCCGTCCGACTTGAAGCCGGGCTGGATGATGCGCGCGACCTCCTCGATCAGCCCGACCATGCCGACGACCGGGGTGGGGAGGATGCCGCGCCCCTCCGTCTCGTTGTAGAAGGAGACGTTGCCGGAGATGACCGGCGTGTCGAAGGCGCGGCACGCCTCGGCCATCCCGTCGATCACCTCCGAGAAGGCCCACATCACCTCCGCGCGCTCGGGCGACGCGAAGTTCAGGCAGTTCGTGATCGCGATGGGCCGCGCGCCGACGCACACGACGTTGCGCGCGGCCTCGGCGACGACGAGCCGCGCGCCCGCGCGCGGGTCGGCCGCGCAGTAGCGGCCGTTCCCGTCCAGACACATCGCCAGCGCGCGGCGCGTCTCCTTGATCCTCACGACCGCCGCGTCCGCCCCCGGCAGCACGGCCGTGTTCGTCCGCACCATGTGATCGTACTGCCTGAAGACCCACTGCTTCGACGCCACGTTCGGCGACGCGAGGATTTTTACGAGCGCCTCGTCGAAGTCCTGCCCGTCGTCAGTTGCCCGTCGCCCGTCGCCCGTCGAATCGGAGACGACGCCGCTCGGCGCTTCGAGCACCTCGTCGAGCTCCTCCGAGTTGACGACCGACGCGACGTTCGATCTCACCTGCGGCGTACTGCACGCGGGCTGCGTGGCGGGCGCGCGCATCGGGCGCTCGTAAACCGGCGCTTCGTCGGTGAGGAACGGGACGGGGATGTCGGCGACCGTGCCCTCGTGGTGCATCACCTGCACGCGCCCGGTGTCGGTCACGCGGCCGATCACGACGGCGTCCAAGTCCCAGTGCTTGAAGATGTCGATGACCTGCCGCTCCCGCCCGCGGTGCGCGACGATGAGCATCCGCTCCTGCGACTCGGAGAGCATGATCTCGTAGGCCGTCATCGCCTGTTCGCGCTGCGGCACGAGCGTGAGATCGAGTTCGATCCCGGTGCCGGCGCGCGCGGCCATCTCGCAGGACGACGAGGTCAGCCCGGCCGCGCCCATGTCCTGAATGCCGGCGACCGCGCCCGAACGCATCGCTTCGAGGCAGGCTTCGAGCAAGAGTTTTTCGAGGAACGGATCGCCCACCTGCACGGTCGGCCGCTTCTCCAGCGCCTCGTCGTCGAACTCGGCCGAGGCCATCGTCGCGCCGTGGATGCCGTCTCTGCCGGTCTTCGCGCCGACGTAGAGCACGGGGTTCCCGACGCCCTCGGCCTTGCCGAAGAAGATCTGATCGCGGCGGACGAGTCCGAGCGCGAAGGCGTTGACGAGCGGGTTCAGGGCGTAGGCGTCGTCGAACTGCACCTCGCCGCCGACCGTCGGCACGCCGAAGGCGTTGCCGTAGTGCGCTATCCCGGCGACGACGCCCGCGAGCAGCGCGCGGTTGCGCCGCCCGTGCCGCCCGTCGTCGAGCGTGCCGAAGCGCAGGCTGTTCATCGCGGCGACGGGGCGCGCGCCCATCGTGAAGATGTCGCGGAGGATGCCGCCGACGCCGGTGGCCGCGCCCTGAAACGGCTCGATGAACGAGGGGTGGTTGTGCGACTCGACCTTGAAGGCGGCGCACCAGCCGTCGCCCACGTCCACGACGCCCGCGTTCTCGCCCGGCGGGACGACGACGCGCGCGTTCCTAGTCGGCAGCCGTTTGAGGTGAACCCTCGACGACTTGTAGGAGCAGTGCTCCGACCACATGACGGAGAAGACGCCGAGTTCGACGAGCGTCGGCTCGCGGCCCATCAGCCGCTTGATGCGCTCGTACTCGTCCGGGGTCAGGTTGTGGGAGGCGACTACGTCGGGCGTGATCAGTTCCATGCGCAGGGTGCTCGTTCGGATGGCGCGGGCGGCTTTAAGAACCGGAAAGGATAAGCCTCTTCCGCGCCGTTGTCACCCGCGCCGGAACGCTTCCGCCGCGCGCGTCAGTTTCCGCCGAGCACCTTTTCGATGGCCGCGCGAAGCTCGGGCGGCTTGATGACGCCGGTGTGTTTGAAGGCGACTTTACCTTCGCGGTCGAAGAGGAAGGTGGCGGGGAGTTCGCCGCCCCAGTTGGGATCGACGGAGGTGACGGCCAAGTCGGTGTCCGTCGCGTTCAAAAGGTAGGCGGGCATCTCGGCGCGCATCCGGCGCAGGAACTCGGGCACGCCCGTCTTGATCTCCGACACGTCGTCCACCGAGACGAGCACGAACTCAAGGCCGCGCCCGCGGAACTCCGCGTCGATCTTGACGAGGTCTGGAAACTCCTTGCGGCACGGCTCGCACCACGTCGCCCAGAAGTTGACCAGCAGCGGCTTGGCCCCGCTCCCGCCTTCGCGGCGCAGCAGTTTCGCCAGCCCCGCGCCGTTAAGTTCGGTCACGACCGGCAGGGTCGCTGCGGCGGCGCGGCCGGCCTGCGCGGAGGCGGCGCGGCCG
>DATCVD010000377.1:0-3749 GCA_036567125.1 Pyrinomonadaceae bacterium
TGCTGCCCGCCAAGGCCCGCGCGACTTCGACCGCCAGCCCCTCCGGCGTCGGCCGCTCGAACAAGGCGCGCAGCGGCACCTCGACGTCGAACGCCTGCCGCAGCCGCGCGATGACCTGCGTCGCAAGGAGCGAGTGGCCGCCCAGCGCGAAGAAGTCGTCCGCGACGCCCACGCGTTCCACACGCAGCACGTCGGAGAACGTGCCGACCACCACTTCCTCATACGCGTCGCGCGGGGCAACGTACTCGCCGCCCGCGGCGCGCCCCGTGCCCCACTCCGGCGCGGGCAGCGCGCGGCGGTCAACCTTCCCGTGCGGCGTGCGCGGCAGCTCGTCCATCAAGACGAACTTCGACGGCATCATGTAATGCGGCAACCACCCCCGCAGGTGCGAACGTAGCTCGTCCGTGTCCAACGGCCGCGCGCCTCCCTCCCCGCCGCCCGACACAACGTAAGCCACCAGACGCCTGTCTCCCGCCACCTCCTCGCGCGCCACCACCACCGCCTCGCTCACCGACCCGTGCTGACTCAGCACCGCCTCCACCTCACCCAACTCGACGCGGAAGCCATTAATCTTCACCTGATCGTCGGCCCGCCCGACGTAATCGATCTGAACGTCGGCCCCGTAACGCACCAAGTCTCCCGTCCGGTAGAGCCGCGCGCCACTCGGCCCGAACGGGTCGGGGGTGAACCGCTCGGCCGTCGCGCCTGGCCGCCCCAAGTAGCCGCGCGCCACGCCCGCACCGCCCAAGTAAAGTTCGCCGACCACCCCCGCCGGCACGACCTGCCCCCACGCATCCAGGACGTAGCCCGTCACGTTCGGCAGCGGCCGCCCGACGGGCAGCATCACGCCGACGCCACCTTCCCCTGCCTCTATCCCTCTAACACCACTCGACCCGGCCCCCGCCTCGTATGTCAGCGCCGCCACCGTGGCCTCCGTCGGCCCGTAGTGATTCAGCACCCGGCACCCGTCTCCTCCGGCCGCCTCGTCCGCCCCCGCCGACATCTCCCGTGCCCGCGCGGCCAGCCGCTCGGCCCACCCGCGCCGCGCCGCCTCACCGCCCAGGATGAGCCACCGCCGCGGCAGCAGACCCGCCGCACCGACGACGACGCCGCCGTCGCGCTCCAGCGCCGCGAGGTGCGACGGCGCAAGCTTCAGATAGTCGATGCGGTGGCGCTTCACGTACTCCGACAGCGCGGCCGCGTCCGAGGCCACCTCCTCTCGGAGGAGGTGCAAGGTGCCGCCCGTGATGAGCGGCCCGAAGAGGAAGGTCTGGCTGGCGTCCACCGACGGCGCTTGCAGCAGCGCGTAGCTCCGACCCGCACTCATTCCCACACGCCGGATGATACCGAGCAGGTAGTTGACGATCTGGCGGTGCTCGACGACGACGCCCTTGGGCCGCCCCGTCGAGCCGGACGTGTAGATGACGTAGGCCGCAGATTCGGGCGCGACCGCCGCCGGCAGGTTCCCGGCGTCGTGGTGTGACGCGGCCTCGTCTTGCTCGCCTGAGCACTCGCCCTCCGCGTCTAAGCACAGGACTGGCGACTCGGTCTCAGGCAGTTGGGCGCGCAACGACGAGAGCGTGAGGACGGCCACCGGGCGGGTCTCTTCGAGCATGCGGGCGAGGCGTAACTGCGGCAGGCTCGTGCTCAGCGGCACGTAGGCGGCCCCGGCCTTAAGCGAGGCCAGCAGCGCCGCCAATAGTTCGGGCGTGCGACCGAGGTAGACGCCGACCAACTTCTCCGGCCCGGCGCCGAGCGCACGCAGGCGGCGTGCGAGTTTGTCGGCGCGTCGGTTCATCTCCGCGTAAGTAAGCCGCGCGCCTTCGTAGCTCAACGCCACGGCGTCGGGCGTGAGCGCCGCCTGCCGCTCGAACAACTCGTGCACGCCGCGCTCGGCCTGCGCGAATTCTGTCCCCGTCTGGTTGAACCCCGCGACCTTGCGGCGCTCGCCTTCCGTTAACAGCGGAAGCTGCGAGAGCCTCACGTCCGGGTCTTCGCTCGCCGCCTCAAGCAGCGCCAGGAAGTGGCCGGCCATCCGCTCGGCCGCCGCCCCGCTCAGCACGTCCACCCTGTACTGCCACGCCCCGCGCAGCCCGCCGCCCTCATCCTCCTCCACCCCGACCGTCAGGTCGAACTTCGCCGCCACAGCGCCGCCCCCGCCCAGCTCTGCGGCGCGCAGCCCTGCGGCGCGCGCCTCGCCGCCGCCGCCCGGCGCGTTCTGCAGCGCCAGCATCACCTGGAAGAGCGGGCTGCGCCCCAAGTCCCTCTCGGGCGACAGCTCCTCGACCAGCCGCTCGAACGGCACGTCCTGGTGCTGGTAGGCCCCCAGCGTCACCTCCCGCACCCGGCCGAGTAACTCTCTAAACGTCGGGTCGCCCGACACGTCCGTCCGCAGCACCAGCGTGTTGACGAAGAAGCCGATCAGCCCTTCCGTCTCCACCTGCCCGCGCCCCGCGATGGGCGTGCCGACGGCCACGGCCCCGCGCCCCGTGTAGCGCGCCAAGAGCGCCTGGAAGCCGGCCAAGAGAGACATGAAGAGTGTCGCCCCCTCGGAGCGCGCCAGCGAGCGCAGCCGCCCGGCCGTCTCCGCCGACAGACCGAAGGGCACGGCCCCGGCCCGCGCGCCGTGTCGCGCCGGGCGCGGGCCGTCGGCCGGCAGCTCCAGCGGAGGGTCGGAGCCGCCGGCGAGCTGGCGCCGCCAGTAGGAGACCTGCCGCTCAAGTGCCTCGCCCCGCAGCCACCCGCGTTGCCACGCCGCGTAGTCCGAGTACTGGACGGGCAACTCCACGAGCGGCGACTGCGAGCCCGAGGAGTAGGCCGCGTAGAGGTCGGAAGCCTCGCGCGCCAGCACGCCCATCGACCAGCCGTCACTGATGACGTGGTGCATCGTCAGCAGCACGACGTGCTCGTCCGGGGCTAGGCGCAGCAGCGAGGCGCGCAGGAGCGGCCCCGTCGCGAGGTCGAAGGGGCGCGCCGCCTCGCGCGCGGCGAGGCGCGCCGCCTCCGCCTCGCGCCGCGACCGGGGCAGATGCGTCAAGTCGACGACGGGCACGGGGACGGTCGCGGGCGGCGAGACGAGTTGCAGCAGTTCGCTCCCGTCGTGTGCGAAGGTGGTGCGCAGCGACTCGTGGCGGCGGGCGACCTCCGAGAGCGCCTGCCCCAAGGCGGCTGCGGCGAATGGGCCCGACAGCCGCAGGGCCGACGGGATGTTGTAGGCGGGGCTTGCCGGCTCCAGCTGATCCAGGAACCAGAGCCGCTGCTGCGCGAACGAGGCCGACGCCGCCGTAACGTCTCGGCCGCCGTGGTGTGTGACCACGCGCGGGGCGGGCCGCAGCGGCGGCTGCGCCTGCGCGCCCGCGCCGCCCTCGGAGAGCAACCGGCGCACATCGTCGCCTAACCCGCGCGGCGTCGGCCGCTCGAAGAGCGCGCGCAGCGGCACCTCCACGTTGAAGGCACGCCGCAGCCGCGCGACGACCTGCGTGGCGAGCAGCGAGTGGCCGCCCAGCGCGAAGAAGTCGTCCGCGGCGCCCACCCGTTCAACGCGCAGCACCTCGGCGAAGGCCCCGGCCACGACCTCCTCGTACAGGCCGCGCGGGGCGAGATAGTCACCGCCCTCGGCCACGCGCCCCGCGCCCCACTCGGGCGCGGGCAGTGCGCGGCGGTCGAGCTTCCCGCTCGGCGTCAGCGGCAGCGACTCCATCACGACGAAGGCCGAAGGCACCATGTAGTCGGGCAGGCGCTCGCGCAGG
>DATCVD010000378.1:0-25202 GCA_036567125.1 Pyrinomonadaceae bacterium
CGCGCCGCCTGCCGCCGCGCGCTGTCCGGCCCCGGCCCCCCGTGGCCCTCAACCCCGTTAACATCCCCGTGCCGGAGGTGACGCTACAGAATCAGGACGGGAAGGCGGTGCGACTCTACCCCGATCTGATGAAGGACAAGCTGGTCGTCTTGGGCTTCTTCTATACGAGCTGCCCGTACGTTTGCGAGTTGCAGGGGCGGGCCTTCGGCAAGCTCCGAGCGAGCCTCGGGAAGAGGCTGGGCAAGGATGTCTTTCTGATCCTCGCGACGAGGGATCCGGACACCGACACCCCGCGGAGGCTGAAGGAGTGGGGGGCGCGCCACGGCGTCAGGACGGGGTGGACGCTCCTGACCGGCAGCGCGCGGGAGCTGAGTAAGCTGCTGAAGCCTTTCACGAACGATCCCGTCGGCGCGGTCGAGGCGCACACGTCCACGATCTTCATCAGCGGCGGCAAGAAGGGCGTCTGGTACACGGCCTCGGGGCTGTCGCCTACGGAGACGCTGGTGGAGATGATCGACAGCGCGACGCGTGCGGAGGTCTCTCCCAAGTGAACCGCATCAGGCGCTGTCGGGATCATCACGCGGACGGGTAGTGAAGAGAGTTTGGGCGTCGGGCGAAGGCGCGGACGGGGGCGAGTCTGAAGTTCAGAGGAAGGCGGCGTGCCGCCTCAGCGCGCGCCGCCGCGCCCGCGGGGCGGCCGCCGCGGCGGGAACGACGCTGGCGGGCGGGCGGTAAGACGCATTCCGGCGGAGCGGCTCACCTGACATCTTCCGGACTGATCTCCAGCCGCCTGAGCTTAATCGCCAGCCCGTTGCGCGAGATGCCGAGCAGCTTGGCCGCCTTCGAGCAGTTGCCGCGACTGCGCAGGAGCGCCTGACGGATCACTCGCCTCTCCACCTCTTCGAGGTTCGGCCCCAGCATGAGCGTCGGGGGCCAGAACTGCTGGCGGCCGTGTCCGGCCTGCGCCCTGCCGGCGGCGCACAAGCGCGCGGGGATGTGTTCGACGCCGATGCGAGTCCCCGGCGGGCAGAGGTAGACCAGCCGACGCAGCTCGTGTTCGAGTTCGCGGACGTTGCCGGGCCACGCGTATTCGGTGAGCAGCTTCAGCGCCTCGGGTGTCAGCGCGGGCGTCGGGAGCGCCGCCTCCCGCGAGATGCGCTTGAGGTAGTAGTCGATGAAGTGGGGGATGTCCTCGCTCCTCCCGCGCAGCGGCGGGGCCGTGATCTCGAACCCGGCGATCCGGTAGTAGAGGTCGGCGCGGAAAGTCCCTTCTCCCATCCGCCGCCGCAGGTCGGCGTTCGTCGCCGCCACGATCCGCACGTTCGCCTTCGCCGTGGAGCCTCCGACGCGGCGCACCTCCTTATCCTGAAGCACGCGGAGGAGCTTCGCCTGTAACTGCACCTCCAGCTCACCGATCTCGTCGAGGAAGAGCGTGCCCCGCTCGGCCGCGTGGAAGTAGCCCTGCCTTTCCTGCACGCCCGTGGCCACGCCCTTCCCGATCCCGAACATCTCGGCCTCGAATAGTTCCGGCGGAACCGCGGCGCAGTTGACGGCCACGAAGGGGCCGCCCCTCCGGTGCGACCACGAGTGGATGAGCCGCGCCAAGTGCTCCTTGCCGACCCCCGTCTCGCCCAGCAGCAGGACGGAGAAGTCGCCCCGGCTGACGGCGGCCAGCTCACGGTGGAGGACTCTGACGGCCTCCGATGTCCCGGCGACGTAATGCTCCGGGAACTCATTCTGCGGGGACGGTTGAGGGGCTTGTACGTGCACCTTGCTCATAAAGATTACGTTGCCCATAAAAGATTGTGGGCGGTGCAGCGGGACGCGGTTCGCCGGGGCGGCCGCGTGCGGGGCGTCGGGATGCCGCCCCTGCTCCGAGGTGGGGCCCGCGCGGTGTCGCGGGCCGCGAAGGCGGCCGGGGCGGAAGCGTTTTGGCAACCGTCCCCCGGCCGCGCCCGCGCTCAGCGCCTTGCCGCCTCCGAGATGCAGTAGAGGTGTTTCGCGCCGCGGATGAAGAGCTCGCGGGCGGCGACGGCCGGCGAGGCGTAGACTGGCTCGTCGAGCGTGTTCGTCCACAGCACCTCATGCCGCGGGCCGGCCCTCAGGACGAAGGTGTCGCCGTCCTCGCTCGTCAGCAGGAGCTTGTCGTCGAAGGCGACGGGCGAGGCCGAGAACGTCGCCGGCTTCGGCACGCGCCCGCCCTCGTAGAGCACCTCGCCGGTGCGCGCGTCGAGACAGGTCAGGACGCCCCGGTCGGTCAGCAGGTAGAGGTAGTTGCCGTAGAGGATTGGCGAAGGCGTGTAGCCCGTCCCGCGGTCGCGCTGCCAAGCGACGAAGGGCGTGCCGGTCACGTCGCCGTGGCCGCCGAGGCGGATGGCTATGGCGCGCTTCACGGGGTGGGCGGTCGAGGCGACGACAAGCCCATGCCCGACGACCGGCGTCGCCACCGTCCAGCCCTGCGTCCCCTTGCAGCGCCACAGCTCCCGGCCCGTGGCCGGGTCATAGGCGGCGACGTACTCGTTGCCGCTGGCGACGATCTCGGTTCGCCCCGGCGCGTGCGCCAAGACGGGCGTTGACCAGCTCACTTGGACTCGCCGCGGCGTGCGCCAGAGTTCGCGCCCGCTCTTCTTGTCGAGCGCGACGATGAACGAGCGCTCGCCGTTGTCCTCGTCGCACTGGAGGATGAGGCGGTCGGCGTAGAGGACGGGCGAGGCGGCGACGCCCATGCCTTGCGTGAGGATGGTGCCCAGCGACTTCTTCCAGACGAGCCGCCCGGCGAAGTCGTAGCAGTAGAGACCCTCGGAGCCGAACCACGCGTACACCCTCCGCCCGTCGGTGGCCGGCGTCGCGTTGGCGTAAGTGGCCTTACGGTGGCGGTCGTCGGCGACGCTCCCCTCGTAGGCCGTCCGCTCCCAGAGCAGACGGCCGCTCCGCCGGTCGAAGCTGAGCACCTTGAGGGCGTGCCGGCGGTCGCCGCCGACGCTGTCGGGGTGGACATACTCCCCGCCGCCCAAGACGTGCCGCGGCCGCTTCGCGCCGGGGATCGGATCGCCCTCGACCGAGGTGGTCAGGAAGACGCGGTCGCCCCAGACGATTGGCGACGAATGGCCGCGCCCCGGAATGGGCGTCTTCCACCTGATGTTTTGCCCCGCGCCCCAACGCGTCGGCAGCCCCTTCTCCGGCGAGACGCCCTGCCCCCCCGGCCCGCGCCACTGTGACCAGTTGTCGGCCCGGGCCGCCGCGACCGGGAGCGACAGGCAGAGCAGTAAGGCCAGCGCCGCGCGCAAGTGTGCGTTCATATGATCCTCCACGTCCACGCCGCCGGCCGCCCGGGCGTGGGCCTGTCGATGAGCGTCGGGCGGGTTGTCAGGCGGCCCCTTTCGTCAGGGCGCTCCGGAATGTCCTGCGACGACGGCGCGGGCCTGTACAACTCCGTTAAGTGCATGATGGGCCGGAGTCTGAAATGGATTCGGAGCGGCGGCAACAGTTATGTGACAGGATGTTGTCGGGGCGTGACGCGTAGTATCGGCTGAGACTTGGGATGCCGTGTGGGGCTGACGACAGGCTCCGGCGGGCGGCGCGGTGAGGAATGTTTGCTACGGGAGCAGGCTCGCGTTTCATTACTGCGCTAGAGCCGGAAGCTCTCCCGTCGTGCCTGCCGTCTTTGCTATGCGCTCACAACCGTCCCCGCCATTTCTAACGTGAGGAGTCGGTGACGGCCGCGGCCGGAACGAGTGGGAGGACGGTGTGACGGCCCAACGCTTTTAACGGGGCGGGGCCGGCCTTGAGACGTCCCCTCAAGGCCGCGGTCGGGGCGGCGTAAATTCAACCGCCGAAGGGCCACTGCTCGGCTTCCACACCTCGGCGCGGTATACGGCTTCAAGCCCCTGCGGCTCGCTGACGGTTGGGTGGACGTACCCGTCGCTCACTCCCCACGCAGTGTAAACGGTCAGGCTGTCGGCTTTGCCGTCCGGGGCCGGGGTGTAGTACTTGGAAGGGCGGCGCTGGCCGTCGAGTTCGAGCGTGGCGAGGCGCTCTCCGTTCTCATAAACCTCCAGCCGCCGCCCGCCGTCAAGCTTCAGGCCGATGCCTCGCCCGCCGAGCGCGATTTTTCGAATTGTTTTATAGACGAGGTGTTTGTCCCAGCGGAGCAGTCCGGCGAGCTGCTCTTGGGTGAGCGCGCGCATCTCCCCGTTATGAATCAGCCAGCCTTCCCGGCCGTTGACGAACACGGTCTGGTGGTAGTCGGCATTCTGCTGGACGATCTTAAACTGGACTCCGTCGAGATTGCGCCAAATCTCGGAGCGGTACGGCTTGGGGATTCCCTTCTCGACGTGCGTCGCCCGGATGTAGAGGCTCGCGAGCGACGCCCACCGCTCGCGCCCGCCGAGCGCCTCCAACATCTTGGCCGCTTCCGCCACCGCCTCCTTATCACCCGCGTGCGGTAAGAAAGCCTGCCGCGATGCCAACGGCGACGGGGGCGCTGTCGCCGTCAGCGCCGCGGCAAGAAACACACAGAGAAGGCTTTTCATCACTGCCTTTCAAACTCCTCCCGCGGCGCGGCGCTCACGCTCCCTCGGCGGCCGTCCCCGCTGAGCCTCGTCATACCACTCGGCCGCCCCGCCCGACGGCAACGGCGGGGCGGCCGTTCGGGACGGGAGTTTACTTGCCGCGCGCACGCGCGCAACTAAATAGTGATGAGTGGTGGCGGGCCAATGACGGGCCGTATCGCCCGCGCGCGGGCGGCCCCCTCTAAGAGGTCTTCTCCAACAGTCTGAGCAGGCGGTCGCGGCGGCTCCGACTGAGGACGACCTCGACGCCGCCCGACAGCGTCACCGTGTAGTCGCCGTTAAAGAGCGGGCGCATCTCTTCAATCCGCTCGACGTTAATGATGGTCGAGCGGTGGACGCGGACGAACACCTCCGGGTTGAGCTTGGTTTCGAGCGTGTTCATCCTCTCGCGGAGCATGTGGGCTTTGCCGGCGACGTGCAATTTAACGTAGTTGCCGGCCCCCTCGATCCAGTCGATCTCCTCGGTCTTGATGAAGTACAGCCGCCCGATTGACTTCAGAATCACCCTCTTCAGATACCTATTTTCGGAATGTAAGTCGTTCAGGAGCGAAATGACGCGCTCGTCGATGCGGCCGAGTCTCGCGTTTTTAATCTGCTCGCGCGCCTGCCTGAGGGCGGAGCTCAAACGCTCGCCGCCGACCGGCTTCAGCAGGTAGTCGAGGGCGTGGACTTCGAACGCCTTGAGCGCGTAGCGGTCGTAGGCCGTGACGAAGATGATCGCCGGCATCCGCTGCGGGCTAATCGTCTCCAGCACCTCGAAGCCGCTCATCTCCGGCATCTGGATGTCGAGGAAGACGAGATCGGGCGCGTGCTCCTCGATGAACGAAACGGCTTGCCGCCCGCCCACGCATTCGCCGAGGATTTCGACGTCGCTCTCGTCTTCGAGCATCCGGCGGATGCGCTCGCGCGCCAGCAGCTCGTCGTCGACAATTAAGGTTCGGATGTTCATGCCTCACCGGCCGGCCCGGCGTCGGGTTCGCCCCCGCAGCCGGACACGCTCCTGAACGGGATTCTCAGGCTCACGTTCGTGCCTCCGTCCCGCCGCGGCCGAATCTCCAAACTGAAGTCGGCGTATAAATGTTCGAGCCGCGCGCGCGTGTTCGACAGGCCCACGCCCTGCACTATCTCGCCCGCGCGCCCCGCGCCGACTCCGTCGTCGGCCACCCGCAAGTGCAGGCGGCCGTCCTCCCGCGCGGCGCTCACCTCGACCGTGCCGCCGCGGAGCAGGGGCGCGACGCCGTGCTTGATCGCGTTCTCGACGAGCGGCTGTAGGATCATATTCGGGACCAGCGCGTCGAGGGTCTCGGGGGCGACGTTGATCCTCACCTGTAGCCTGTCTTGGAACCGCACCTGCTCTATCTCAAGGTACTTTACGACGAAATCCAGCTCCTGTTGCAGCACGACTTCCTCGGTCTCCAAGTTGTCGAGGGAGAACCGCAGCAGGCCGCTCAGGTTCGAGAGCATCTGCTCGGCTACCTTCGGGTCTTTGTGAATGAGTTCTGAGATCGCGTTGTGCGTGTTGAAGAGGAAGTGCGGGTGCAGCTGCATCTTGAGGGCGTGCAGCTGCGCTCGGGCGAGGCGGGCCTCCAGCTGCGAGGCCCTCAACTCACGCTCGGCAAACTGGCGGTAATACCTGATGCCGAAGACGATGCCGAGAACCGTGCAGTAGATCGAGACGTTCCACGGGAAGTCGGTCAGGAAGATGCTTTTATATGCTTCGAAGAACGTGGCGGAGGCCCGGCCGGGGCGGGGGCTCAGCCGCGGGAGGATCAGCGCGTCGAAGCCCATCTGTAGGAGGACGATCCCGAGGCCGCAAACAATCTGGGCCGTCAGTTGCTTGCGGAGCGGCCCCTTATCGAGCGCGAACCTTCTGGAGACCCACAGGATCAGGGGCGTGAGGGCGACCCACGAGGAGGCCGACACTACGTGCACGAGGAGGAGCCGCCCGACGGTGGCGGAGCTACGGCCGTAGTAGATCTGAACCGTCTGATGGCCGGTGAGGAAAAGGGCGCCGAGCATCCAGCCGCCGAGGATGAGCAGCCATCTCCCCGCACGGCGGGGAACCTTTGCGCTTTGTCTCATCTGCCCTCGACGCCGCGGGGCGGTGCGGCGCGGGGGGCGCGCGCCCGTCTCCGGTGGAAGATGCCCCGGCTAAGTTCGCTGACACCCGCATGGCCCGCCCTGCCCTCGCATCTTAAGTCGCGCCGCCGCGAGCCGGCAACCACTCCCCCGCGCGGCGGCCGCCGTTTACATCGGCTGCCGGCCGGTTCGCACCTTCCGTCCCGAGTACAGGCCCGTGAAAAGGTGCTCGGCCTTGCCGGCCGCGTCCGGGATCAGGATGAGGTCATTCTCCAAGGACTCGCCGAAGGAGAGGCGGTAAGGCCCGGTCTTCGTGAGCGGCGTCTCTTCCGCGCCGAGCTTGAAGAAGAGCTTGCCGCCCCGTGCGACGATCTCCCAAGTCTGCGGCCCGTTCGCGTACCGGCCGGCGAAGTCCGCCGCCTCGGCCTCGCTCAAAGGCTGGCCGGCCCTCGACTCGACGCCGGGCGGCGGCGTGCGCGGGAGCATCAACTCCTTGGCCTTCCCCCTCGTCTCGCCGAGCGTCTCGCCGCTCTTGTTGGTCTGCACGATGACGGCGAAGCGCTCGGCGGGCACCATCTCGATCATCGATCCGTAGCCGCGGCTGAAGCCGCCGTGCATCACGACCCTCACGCCCCCCTGCTCGAAGCTTAACAGGCCGTAGCCGTAGTGGGCGCTCCCGCCGCCGGGCAGCTTGGCGTGCGGGCCGCCGAGTTTGCCGCCCAGCGACGGGGGGAGGGCCTGCTTGCCGTCGAGGCGGCCGCCGTTCAGCAGGGCTATCACGAACCGCGACAGGTCGCTCACGTTCGAGTAGATCGAGCCGGCGGGCCACATCGCCACGTTATTAAACGCCGGCCGGATCACGGCCGGCGTTTCCTGCCCGCGCACGTCGTGCCCCGCCGACAGCGGGTAGGTCATCGCGACGAGCGGGCGCAGCGTCGTGCTCTTCATGCCCAGCGGCTTGAAGATCAGCTCGTCCATCTGGTCGGCATAGGGCTTCCCGCCCGCCTGCTCGATGACGTAGCCCGCCAGCCAGAAGCCGGGGCTGGAGTAGGAATACACTCGGCCCGGCTCGGTGAACAGCACGTCATCCTTCCACGACCGAACCATCCTCGACAGCGCCTCGTCGTCGTGCGAGACGAACGGCGGCGAGAAGTCGGCGACGCCCGCCGTGTTGCTGAGCAGCTGGTGCGCGGTGAGCCGGCCGAGGCCGGGGCCGAGGCCCGCGGCGTAGTTACCGATTGGGGCGTCGAGCTTAACCTTCCCGCCTTCCTCAAGCGCGAGGAGTGCCGCGCCCGTGAACATCTTGGTGGTCGAGCCGAGGCGGAAGAGCGTGTCGGCGGTGACGGGCGCGCCCGTTTCGACGTTCGAGACGCCGAACCCTTTGGCGTAGATCACGCGGTCGCCGCTCACCACCGCCACGGCCGCGCCGGGCGTGTTCGTCTTCTTCAATTCCGCCAACACCGCCCTGTCCAGCTCGCCGAAGTCGATCTTCGCCCGTTGCGCAACCGCCCGCCCGCCGGCCGCGTGTGCGAAGGCGAGCGCGGCCGTCAGGGCGAGCATCCGGGTCACAGTTCTGTTCAAGTGTCAGAGTCCTTTCAGTATCCCGGCGGGCGCCGGTTCGTTGCCTGACGGTGCGGGCGTCCGGCAGATGGCAAGGCGTATGCCAGCCTGATCGCCCGTGGGAGCTGGCGGTGGAAGGCTCGGTAGATTTTTGCCCGGCCGACGGGACGGGCGGGCGGCCAGTGTCCGTGCAGTCCTTCGGACGTTTTGTGCGCGCGGCCGACTCATTGGCGGGCGCGCCCGATGGTCGTCAAACCCTCTGCGGCGAACCCCGCGAAGTGCCAAGTCTGGGGGCACGTTGCGCAACGGCTACGCAGGCGTCTTTGAAGGCACTCCCGAGGCCGGCCCTGATTCCGGTCGGCGGGGGCGGCGTCGCGGCGGCACGCCGCTTGTGTGTGCCCCTACTCATAAAGCCCACCCCTGACTCGACGGGACGCGTTTCGGCCAGCGTCCCGCCCGAGTGCTATCGCCTCGCCGCGGCCTTCGCGCGAGGAAACCAAAGGCCATTCGTTTAAGTCTTCGCCGGCCGCCGGGCGCGGGTCTGCGGCCCCCGGCGACGGCACTTGCAAACCCTTTCGAGGTTCTTATGAAGAGAAAATACCGCTTCCGTGACGCGGTAGCACGCTGCGTCATCTGCACCCTTTTTATCACGCCCGCGGCGGGCGCGCTCGGCCAAGAGGAGGCGGACGACTCCGTCGATAACGAATCCCAGTACGCCTACAACATGGCTCTGGCGAGCGGCGGGGCCACCGCGGTCGCGTCGTCCACCTCGGGCGCGGCGCAGAACTCCGGCCTCTACACCCCCACGGCCCTCCTCGACGGCGACCGGAAGGGGCTGAACTGGGGGAATAACGGCGGCTGGCGCTGCGCCACTGCCAACGCATTCCCCGACACGGTCGAGATCAGATTCGCCTCGCCGAAAAGAATTCACTCCGTTGACCTCTTCACCCTCCAAGACGAATACCTCAACCCGGTCGAGCCGACCCGGGAGCAGACTTTCAGCAGCTTCGGGGTGACGGACTACCGGATCGAATACTGGGACGGCTCCGCGTGGATCACGGCGGGCAGTAGGGCCGCCAACAACAACGTGTGGAGCACGATTACCTTCGAGAGCGTGGCGACCGAAAAGATCAGGGTGGTGATCACGGGCGCGCTCGCCGGCCACAGCCGGCTCGTGGAGGTGGAGGCTTGGGGCCGCGACGCCTTCGAGAGCGCGACCGGGCCGGCGACATCCAACCCCGGCGGGTGCGACGGCGTGAAACTTAATCCCTGCGAGATGACGATGAACCTGTTGGCGGCGATGAAGAACGAGCCGCTGCCTTACGCCGTCATGAGTAACGGCAGGACGTGGGACGGCCACCTCGACTGGACTCACTCCCACTGGGACAGTAGCAGGAGCCAGAACCTGCCGCTCCTAGCCCACGCGACCAGCTTGTGGCTCTCCTCCCGCAGATTCAGCCAAGTCGACGAGGCGTGGTGGAGAACCTTCCTCGACTGCCAGACCGGCGAAGCCTGCGGCAAGCCGACGATCCGCTACCTCAATAAATTTAAGGGGGCGGAGTTGTTCGCTAACGACACGTACGATCCGGCGGCCATCGCGTCCGTGCTGTCCGTGCGCTACTGGGCCGCCAAGCACAGCGCGCAGGAGGCCGACCCGGAGCGGAAGGAGTACATGATCAAGCTGCTCAACAGCGCGCGGGCTTACCTGCGCAGCACGTGGGCGATGTACGCGCTGGCGGCCGGGCAAGGCCCGGCGAAGAAGGCCCTCCACCGGAACGCGCATGACGAAGCGCGGCGCAAGTGTCAAGCCACCAGCACGGAGCCGAGCGGGCCTCAGAGCTACTGGTTTAACGGCCCCTTCCTGCCGCTCGCCGGGATGCGCTCGACCACCAACTACCACTGCCAAGACGACCGGGCGATGGTCTTCGCGCGCGCCATCCGCGACGAGTGGCAGTCGACGGAAGGCGTCCTGTTGAGGATCAGGGAGAGCCTGTATCAGCGGCTCTTCATGGACTACTTGGAACAGGCGCAGCCGAAGGACGGGGTCACGACGGAGAACGCGTTCGGGCTTCAGCTCGACCACCAGCGGCTTCTCAAGCGGGTGATTGACACCGGCAACGAGGCCGACGTTGATTTCCTGTGGGGCACCTACCTCGCGAAGATACGCACCTCGGTCAACTACCACTTCCTCGCTTGGAGTGACGCCAGCGGCAACCAGATACGCGCGACCGTGCTGTCGACGAACCCGAACGGCGCGACCTCACCCATCTACGCCATCAAGTACGACCACTCGACGCGCGTGGCCAACGTCTTGTACCCGTGGACGAACCAGTCGCGCGACGGCCTCAAGCCGGAGCGCACGGACATCAGGACTGGCTTCGGGAAGCTGATGCGCGTGACACGGGACAGCCGCGGCAACATCATCGGCGAGGCCGTCAACCAGACTGATCCGAATGAGATCAAGGTGTCGAACGTAAATCCGCCGTGGGAGACGAGTCCCTACCACGGGAGCATCGTCGAGCGGGTGGCCATCCCGCAGACGGGGTGGGTCTACCACATCATCTTTCGGGATAACGACAAGCCCATCAGAGTCCGACAGTGCGAGAGTCCGGTCTGCAACGTGCCGTAGCTGCTCCGCCTCCGGCATCGCGCCGGCGGTAGCCGCCCGCCGTCAAACGTGGAGGCCCAGCAAGGCGCGTCGGGCGGGGCAGCGTCCGGGTGCGTGAGGTCGCGTGTCGAAATTTTGAGTCGGCTCCGGGTTTCGAGGGCCGCGGGGCTTCGCCGGCCCCTAATGACGGCGAAGCCCCGCGGCCACTCGCCCCCGTCATCGTCCCCTTACATCACGATTAAGCCTTCGTGGGTTCTGTTGCAAAGACTGGTTTGAGGCGAGGAGGGTCGTGAGGCGCGCTTCCTCGGACTTGTTCGGCCGCGAGATTATGATTCCGGAAGAGCGGTGGATGAACGGGCTGGCGGATTAAACCTGAGAAGCAATTCCTGCAACACCACGCTCGAAAGGATGAGCGCGCATCGTGCTTCGGAGGCGATGTTTCGCCCCAGCTCGCCCCTTTCAATCTCGCCAGCCGGATCGTCCTCCGCCATCCGCCAACCGCGAGCCGCGTCAGCGGTGGACGCGGCTTGTCGAGGAGGTTGGCTTCTTCTTAATGAAATTTGATCTTCATCTTCCTTGCGACCTTGTCACACAGTCTTTTTTGGAGGAAGGACTTCCTCGGCGGTAGTCCTTCCGGCATCGGTCGCAATTCGCCCCTTGGCCGTGTCGGTCGGGACTCCCAGTTGTTTGAGAACCTCGGGCAAGTTGAGTCCGAGGGACTGTAATTGCTGGAGCAGCCCGTAAATCATCGTCGGCCCGGTCTGTGCGAACCGATTAAGCCCGCCCGAACCATGACCGTTCGAGTCGCCGCCGCCGTGATCGATCATCACGACCTTCTCGATGTTGCCCAGCGGCTCGGAGATGGCCCTCAGAGCCGGCGCCGTCGCCTCGATGATGCCGGGAAGCTTCTCCAACATCGTTTGCAGCCGCGCGGCGTCGTTGAATTCACGCCACGCCGCCGCCTTCTCCTTGATGGCGGTGGCTTCCGCCAGCCCTTGGGCTTCGGTGGCTTTAGCGTGTGCGAGACCCTGTGCCTCGATCTTCTCCGCCTCCGCCAGACCGAGCGCCCGGATTTTTTCGGCTTCGGCGCGGCCTTCCGCTTCGACCGCCGAGGCGCGTCCGAGCCCCTCCCGCTGAAGCTTTTGGCTTTCGGCTTCGGCCGTGGCGATCAAAGCCTGCTTGCGACCCTCCGCCTCTAGAATCGCGGCCTCCTGCTGACCTTGCGCCAGCAGCACCGCCGCTCTGCGCTCGGCCTCTGCTTTTTTCACGACGGTGGCTTCGAGTTCCTTCTCGCGCCGAAGCACCTCCTGCTCCTGAACGGCGATCTGCTCTTGTGTGCGGATTCTCTCGATGCGAACTTCTTCGGCGACGACCTCTTGTCGCGCCTTCGCCTCCGAGAGCGGCCCGGCCTGTTCGGCGGTGGCCTGCTCACGTTTAATCTCGGCTTGGAATTGCGCCCGCTTGACCTCCGTCTCTCTGGTCGAAGCGGCGATGTCGGCTTCCGAAGCGAGACGAACTTTTTCACCTTCCTGCATCGCCAGCGCGGCCTTGATCTTAGAATCGCGGAGGGCTTCGGCCTTTCCGATTTCCGCGTCGCGCTGAACCTCGGCAGTCCGCCGCTGGCCCAGCGCATCGAGATAGCCCTCCTCGTCTGAGATTTCCTGAATGGTCAGGGCGTCGAGGCCGATGCCCATCTTCTCCAAATCGCCGGCGGCCTCGGTGGTCAGTTTCTGAGCGAAGCTCTGCCTGTCGTTATTGATCTCTTCGACCGTGAGGGTTCCGAGAATCGCGCGCAGGTGTCCTTCCAGCGTCTGGAAGACGAGCTTGTGAAACTCGTCATGTTGCATGCCGAGGAATCGTTCGGCCGCCGCGCGCATGGAGTCGTCGTCGCCCTTGATCTTCACGTTGGCGACCGCTTTGACCGAAACCGGGACGCCCTGCACGGTGTAGGCGCGCGAGGTCGCCAGCGGCACGGTGAGCACGTTCAGACTCAGGTACTCGACTTTTTCAAGAAACGGGACGATCAAGGTCGCGCCCCCCCTGACCAGCCGGTAGCCGACGACGGTGCCGTCCGCGAGTCTCCGGGAGCGGCCGGAAATCACTGCCGCCTGATTGGGTGAAACCTTGATGTAGTTTCGGCTAAGCAGCATCAGGGCGATCAAAAAGCCGATCACCACAACCAGAATCACGACGGGGATGAGCAGGTCTTGCATCTCGGGTATCATCTGTTTACCTCGAAGGGGGATCAGTAGATCGGGTTGTCGGACTCGAACCCGTGTCGAACGCGGCGCGGCCGGCGTGGCGGATTACGCGTCGGTGTAGGGGCTGACGATGACGGAGTCTCCCGCGATTGCCTCTACGCGAACCATCGCGCCGGCTTTAATTTCCGAATTGTCTCTTGAGCGCGCCAGCTTTTCAATCCGCTCTTCGCCCACCCGGCAGCTAACCTGACCCAGATTCCCGGGCGCAATCGAGACAATGACCTGCGCCGTGCGGCCGACCATCTGCTCCGTGCCGACGGAACTCGAAGACTGCTGTTTGTAGAGAAAGCGCGCGAAGAGTGAGACGAGACCACCGAGCACAACCCCGCCGGCCAAGCCGAGGAAGGAGCTGGCAACGATGCTCAGCCCCGTCTGTATCCCGATGGCCCCGAAGCCTCCAAACGACGTCACAAAAACACTGATGACGCGGCTGTCCAAAAGGCCATGGCCGTCAGCCCCACCATCCACTCCCGTGTCAAATCCGAAACTATCGAATATATCTCCCACCACCAAACTAACGAGCAGGAAGACGAAGCCGATGGCGGCGATGGCGAGAAAGACCACTAGCGAGCTAATGTTCGAGAAAATTTCAGGCACTTAGCGACTCCCCGCGTAAATGTTTGAGTAGCCGAAAGAGCGTCGATGTCATAAGTGTAAACATCGCTCAGATTCCTCAGTAGGCTATCACTTGCCGCACACAAGTTGAAAGCGACGACTGTCCCGACGCGCCCATCGATCTGTTGCAGCATCGAGACTCATCAACTTCGTTCCGACCGAAGCCCGGCACGTCTCCTACAACCTGCCGCAGAGATATTGCGCCCACCATGCTCTAAGCGTGCGCGAAGCCCTCGCGCGCCCGGCATCGGCGGCGCGCACGGGCCTTCGAAGATGAAAGACCGGCTGGTCTGCGCGTCCGCTGCATGCCGTTGTTAGATTTCGCCGCCGCTACATCTCGCCATCTTTACCTAACATCGAGCGCAAAAAGGATGACACACTCCGCCCTTCAGGGACAGAGGGGACAGCCGGGCGACTCACCCCAGCCGCTGCCCCGATTTCTTCGCCCCCACAGGAGACTCTCACGACCGCACTCGGCCACGCCCAGAGGATAATTTCGTTCTCGCCATGCTCAACTTCAAAAGAACCCTTTCGCTCAGCCTCCGCGGCAATGACGAACCTCGCGCCCGGCGGCATCTCGATCCGCTCGCCCCACGGCTCAAGCATGGCCGGGCTGAGCCAGCAACAATGTAACGCCATCGCCCGCAAGCTCAACACGCGGCCCCGGAAGCGACTCGGCTTCAGGACGCCGCTCGAATGCTTCAACGAGTCCTAGTCAGTGTTGCACTTCAAACTTGATGTCAGGCCGGGCCGGGGGTACGCAATCCTTCCGCCCACGCGCGGAGTTGGGCACGATGCTCGTCCGTCCGGGGGAACGGCTCTCCCTCTTCGATTGCGAGCCGCGCGCATTCACGCCGACGCTGCTCAAGAACCTCGTCGTGGTAATGGTTCACCACGTACTCGGCCCACTCATCCCGGTCACACGTCCCGGCCGAGACCCTGTCCAGGAAATCGGCAAAAGCTCGACGCCTTGTCAAATCAACCATCCCACTCTCCTTAAGCGGCGTAACTCCCGGCATCACCCGCCGCGCACGCAACGTAACAAGCATCTAAGCTGACTGATGAAAGCCGCGCTATTGGTTCTGTTGCGAGAATTATTTCGGAGCGTAGTGAGGCCGTGAGCGGCCCCTGCCTACGCCGCGACACCGAAGAGCCTCTCCCCGAACTTCGCCCGCACTACCACGTCTTTGCCGTCCAACCTTTTCACCTGCCCCTTCATCATCATGTGCAAAGGTTCAACGCCTTCGAGTGTCCGCCCGGCCACACGAGGATGATTCCCGGAGGGTAGACGAGTGAGCTGAAGGTGGAATTATAGCTGCGGGAACGATTGCCGCAACACTACCCGCAACCGCGCTTGCCGCCCTGCGCGTCAGGGCTCGCGGAAGGGGTCGGAATCGAAGAGTTCGCGCGTGACGCGCAGCGTCCTTTTGAAGTGAGGCGAGCGGGCCTTCCTGAGCAGGTACTTGTAGGACGGCTCGGCCTCTTCGGCCCGGAGCGCGTGGAGTACGCCCCAGAGCTTCATGGCGTAACGCCACTGCCGCTTACAGTCGAGCCCTTCACACTCGTCGTCGTCGCCCGCCGCGGCCCATGCGCGGAGGTTGGCGGGGTCGTTGAACTCGCCGGCCAGCCTCTCGCGCTCGCCCGCGAAGTACTCGGCCCGGCCGTGCAGGCAGAGGCTCAACATGAGGCCCGCCGCCTCGTCGAGGTAGGGGGCGAGTGCCGCGACCTCCCCCAGCGCCGCGGCGGCGACGTGCCGCGCGACGAGCCTCCGGTCGCGCGCCGGCAACGCGTCGAAATAACGGACGAAGACTTCGGGGATACCTGACGCCGCCATCCCCACGTACTCGTCGGCCTCCGCGAAGCGGTTGCGCCGCTCGAAGAAGTCGGCGAGTTCTGCGGTGAAGCGAAGGTTCTTCATACGGCCGTCCAGTCTACGGCATCGGGTTCGGCCACGCGAAGAAGGCGTGAACCTTGGCGGTGCCGCCCCGGCCGGGGTTGACCCACTGGCCCGGCACGCCGGCCGGCACGAAGGGCGGCTTCGTGTCGTTGCACAGGGCGACGTACCACGAAACGTCGGCCACCGCCTGCCGGCGCTCGCTGAAGTAGAAGATGGCGGCCAGATCGCGCTGAGTCATCCCCGGCGTCCACGGGGCGATGTCCGTGGCGTAGGCGCCGCGCGGGAGGGAGTTGCCGGCCGGGTCGGTGAAGGCCCTCGTCAGGAACAGCTCCTGCGAGGCGACGATCAGGCCGGCGGCGATCCTGTTGGTGTAGTGGAAGAGGATGTTGCCGCGGCAGCCGGTGCGTCGCCGCGCCCTGTCCGTGTCGGCCTTGGCCTTGTCGCGCGCCCGCGCGATAGTCCGCTCGCCCGTCCGCGTGCGCGTGAGCGTCGTTTCGAGCGTCGGTATCTGGATGGTGCTGACGACCCCGGCCGTGTAGAGCGAGAGCAGGACGAGCGAGAGGACGGCCATGGCGTTCATCATCGCCATCCCCTGAAGCCGCTGGTGCATGGCCATGCCGCCCATCTGCATCGCCATCGCGAAGTGGCCCGTCGGGTCGAGGTTGTTGACCGGGTCGGCGTTGGCGTAGAGGTACTTGTGCAGCGAGGCGGGGTCGAAGGAGCTGCCCTCGAAGGTGTCGAGCGTGTGGAAGCGTCCGGTGGACGGGTTGAGGTAGCGCGCGCGCAGGTAGTAGAAGCCGAGGTTCGGGTCGAACTGCTCGCCCGTGTAGAGGTAGTCGTTCGGCGTCGTGCCGGTGCGCGCGAGGAGGTTGCCGAAGGCGTCGTAGGCGTAGGTGTCGGTGACGGAGCCGGCGGCGTCGGTCAGGAAGCGGACGCTCCCCTGCCCGTCGTAGCCGTAGAAGTGGGCCGCCCACGCCCCGCCGAGCAGTTGGTTCTGGCTGACGAGGTCGTGGCCGTAGGTGTACTGGCGGCGCACGCTGCCGCCGACTAATTCCTCGACGACCTGCGGGTGGCCGGTCGGGTTGTTGGAGTCGACGAGGTAGTGCGTCGTCACCCCGCCGGCCGTCTTCGAGACGCGGTTGCCGTCGCCGTCGTGGGCGAAGGCGAGCTGGCCGCCGGCCGCGACGAGCCGATCCTCGAAGTCGTAGTCGTAGGAGACGCCGGCCGCGAGCCGCGTGTTGCCGTTGGCGTCGTAGGTGTCTCCCGCGAGGCGGTTGTTGGCGTCGTAGGTGTGGGCGGCGGTCGCTACCGGGGCCACCCCGGAGGTGCGCGAGAGGCGGTTGCCGACGGCGTCGTAGGCGTAGCCGATCTCGCCGTTGTTGGCGGCCACCGCGTCGCCGCCGATGGCCTCGGCCGTCAGGCGGTAGAGCGCGTCGTAGGTGTAGGTGACGGTGCGGCCCGTCGCCTCGGCGGCGGAGAGGCGGTTGCCCGCGGCCCCGAGCGTGTAAGCGTAGCCGGCGATGGTCGCGCCCTTCTCCGCCGTCAGGTTCGTCAGGCGGTTGAGCGTGTTGTAGGCGTAGGAGGTGCGCACGCCGTTCGGGTAGAGCGTGCTTTCGAGGTTGCCGTTGGCGTCGTAGGCGTAAGAGGTGGACGCGCCGAGGCGGTTGTCGGTGACGGAGGCGAGCCGGTTCAGCTCGTCGTGGGCGTAGTCGGCCGAGAGGCCGTGGGCGTTCGACGAGCGCACGGTGAGGACGTTGCCGGCCGGATCATAGGTGTAGGTGAGCGTGCCGAACGGCGTCGCCTTAGACTTGAGGCGGTTGCGTTCGTCGTAGGTGTAGGTGGTCGTCCCCGTGGCGTCGGCCATCGTGGCGCGGTGGCCGGTCGGGGTGTAGGTGAAGGTGATGCCGGGCCGGCCGAGCGCCGGGTCGGGCGTCTTGGAGATCATCCGCCCGGCGTCGTCGTAGGCGTAGGTCGTCCGCCGGCCGTTGAAGTCGGTGCGGGCGGAGAGCCGGCCGGCGTCGTCGTAGGCGTAGGTCTCGCTCATGCCGAGGGGCAGGGTGCGCCGGGTGCGCCGCCCCTCGGAGTTGTACTCGTAGCGGGTGGTTCGGTCGTTGGCGTCGGTCTCGGCGAGGAGGCTGCCCCGCTCGTCGTAGGCGTAGGAGGTCGCGCCGCCGAGCGCGTCCGTCACCTTCGTGAGCATCCCGAGCCGGTCGTACTCGTAAACGGTCGTGCGCCCGGCCTCGTCGGTGCGGGAGCTGACGCGGCCGAGCGGGTCGTAGCCGGTCGCCCGGCTCGTCCCGTCCGGGTGGGTGACGCGGGTGACGCGGTTGAGCGCGTCGTACTCGAAGCGCGTGACCTGCCCCTTCGGGTCGGTCATCGTGAGCTGGTTGCCGTTGGCGTCGTAAGTGAAGGAAGTGACTTGCCCCTTCGCGTCGATGGTCTTGGCGCGGCGGCCGCCGCACCCGCAGTTCGGGTCGTATTCGAAGCGCGTGACGTTGCCGCGCTCGTCCGTCTTCTCGACGAGGCGGTCGAGGGCGTCGAACTTGCCGGACGCCGTCGAGCCGTCCGGGAAGATGGTCTTGACGAGGCGGCCGAGGTCGTCGTACTCGAAACGCGTGACGCTGCCGCGGCGATCCACCGCCTTCGTGCGGTGGCCCATGGCGTCGTACTCGGTTTCCTCCTTCGTCGCGTCGGGGAAGGTGGTGCGGGTGCGACGACCCATCGCGTCGTACTCGTAGGTGGTCGTCTTGCCCAACTGGTCTTTGAGCGCGCTCTCCAAGCCGAGGGCGTTGTAGGAGACCTCGCTGGCCGTCCCGTCCGGGTAGGTGGTCTTGACGAGGCGGCCGACCCGGTCGTACTGGAACGTGGTCTTGAGCGTCTCGGTGGTGCCGGCCGGCGTGGTGCGGGTCACGGTCTGCGTGAGCCGGTTGCCGTTGGCGTCGTACGTGTTGGTTGTGACGCGCCCGAGGGCGTCCGTCTCCTTCGTTGGGTTGCCGAACGAGTCGTACTCGTGGCGCGTGATGTTACCTTGCGCGTCGGTCTCGGAGGCGATCAGCCCGCCCCGCGAATAGGTGTAAGCGGTGACGTTGCCGAGCGCGTCTTTGACCGAGGCCAGGTTGCCGTTGGCGTCGAAGGCGTTGGTGCTGACGCCGCCGCGCGGGTCGGTGACGGTGAGGCGCTGGCGGCGGTTGTTGTAGGTGAAGCGGGTGACGTTGCCGAGCGCGTCTGTCTCGCTCAGCCGGTTGTCCTGCGCGTCGTAGGTGTAGGCGGTGGTCTTGCCGAGCGCGTTGGTCTCGCTCAGCCGGTTGTTGCGCGCGTCGTAGGTCGCGGCGGTGACGGTGCCGTCGTCCTTGATGGTCTTGGTGATGTTGCCGTGGGCGTCGTACTCGGTGACGGTGACCTTGCCGAGGCGGTCGGTGACGGTCTGGCGGCGCGCGCCCAGCTCGTGCGTGTAGGTGGTGGTCTTGCCGAAGGCGTCGGTGTGTTTGACGAGTCGCCCCTCGCCGTCGTACTCGCTGCGGACGGCTTGGTTGCCGCGCGGGTCTTTGATGCTCAGCAGGCCGTGGGCGGAGTTGTAGGTGAAGCTCGTCTCGGCCTGTTCGCGGTCGCGGTAGCTAACGAGGTCGCCGGCCGCGTCGTAGGCGTAGCTCATGACGTTGCCGAGCGGGTCCTTAATCTGCGTGATGCGCCCGGCCGTGTCGCGCGTGAAGGTGACGCCGCGGCCGCTCGAATGGACGAGGCCGTTGGCGTTGACCGTCAGCGTGTTGCCGTTCGGGTCGGTCAGGCTGCGGAGGCCGAGCTGCTGGTCGACGACGTAGGCGTGGCCGTCGGCGGTCGTCAGCTTGAAGAGGGTCGGGTTGTAGGGGCGCAGGTCGTCGTAGTCGTAGAGCTGGTTGGGCGCGCCCGGGCCGCCCTCGACGTAGACCTCACCGCCGTCGAGGGCGGTGAGGGTCGATCCCTGTGTGCCGTTGTCGCCCGGCAACGGCTTGAAGATCACGGCGGCGTTCGTGATCGGGTAGAGCTGCGAGCAGGCGGGGCTCGTCGACGCCTGGAATTTGTAGACCTTGTCGTCGGGGAAGGTCACGGTGACGACGTGCGGGCGGGCCGGCGCGAGGCAGTAGCGCGGCAGGAAGCCGCTGATGACGGTCTGCTGCCAGTCGCGGCCGACGGGGCCGTCCTTCTCGACGCGGACGTTCTTGATGTCGAGCGTCCAGCCCACGCCGAAGTCGCCCGCGCGCTTGTCGCGGCTGTCGTAGGTGCGGACGATCTTGATCGGCACCCCGGCGACGGGCACTTCGAGGTCGGTGAACGAGGCGGTGAAGTTGCCGATCTTCTGCTCGCCGGTGGCGACGACGCCGACGTTGACGACCGAGGTCTGGCCCGACGTGTCGACGGCCGTCAGCCTGAAGGTGTAGTTGCCGTTGAGCAGGAGCGACGGGTCAAGCGCGCCGAGCACGCCGTTGGTGACGGGCGCGCTGCCGCTGGCGACGGTCGTCCAGACTTGGTTGGCGGAGCCGGCGTCGGAGTTGAGCGCGTATTCGAGCCGCCACGCGCCGCCGCCGACCGTGCCGACGACGTCGGTGCGGGTGGTGACGTTCGAGCCGTCGGCCGGGCTCGTGATGGCGACCTGCGGGGCCGGGCCGGTGACGGGCTCGAAGACCGTGACCATGACCTCCTCGCCGCCCGACAGCTCGGTGTCCGAGGCCGTCAGGCGCAGGACGTACTCGCCGGCGGCGGCGAAGGTCGCGGACGTGCCGGCGGCGTGCGGGTCGGCGAAGGTGACGGCGCCCGGCCCGGCGACGACGCTCCACGTGAGCGAGAGCGCGGCGCCGGCGGGCTTGCCGTCGTCGCTCGCGCTCCCGTGCAGACTTGCGCCCGAGGGGAGGTTGATGCGCTGGTCGGTGCCGGCGCTGACGACCGGGGCGAGGTTGGCCGCCTCGACCCTGACCGTCACGTCATCGGTGCGCGTGAAGGCCGAGTCGCCGGCCGTCAGTCGCAGGACGTAGGTGCCGTGGACGGAGAAGGCGGCCGTGGTGGCGGCCGCGTTGACGTTGCCGAAGGTGACGACGCCGGGGCCGCTCACCTTCGCCCACGTGACGAAGAGCGTGCTGCCGGCGGGCAGGCCGTCGTCGGCGGCCGTGCCTTCGAGGGCGGCGGTGTCCGTGGGTAGGGTGATGGTTTTGTCGGGGCCGGCGCTGACGGCCGGCGGCTGGTTGGCCGTCGAGGCCGGGTTGACGGTGACGACGAGGTCGTCGCCGCCGCTCAGCTCGGAGTCCGAGGCCGTCAGTCGCAGGACGTAGGTGCCGGGCGCGGAGAAGGCGGCCGTCGTGATGGGCGCGCCGGCGTCGGCGAAGGTGACGGCACCGGGGCCGCTGACGACGCTCCACGCCGAGGTCAGTTGAGAGCCGGCGGGGAGGCCGTCGTCGTGCACGAGGCCGCTCAGGTCGGCCGTGTCGGGGAGGGTCGTCGCCTGATCTGGGCCGGCGTTGGCGACGGGCGCTTGGTTGGTGGCCGTCGCCGGGTTGACCGTGATCGTCACCTCGTCGCCGACCGTGCGCTGCGTGTCGTTGGCCGTCAGGCGCAGGACGTAGACGCCCTCCTCGCCGAAGAGGACGCCGGTGGAAGCCTTCGCCGGGTCGGAGAAGGTCACGCTGCCGGGGCCGCTGACCTTCGACCAGGCGAGCGAGAGGGTGCTGCCGGTCGGCAGGCCGTCGTCCGTCACCGTGCCGTTGAGACGCGCGGCGGCGCTGAGCACGGGGCGCAGGGAGAGGCCGTCGAAGTAGCCGTCGTTGGTCGCGCCCGTCTTGCGGGACGAGATGAGGCGGATGCGAATCCAGCCCGTGCCGACCGGGACGGGCCGGGCGTCCGACGACTCGCCCCACTCGCCGACCGAGGTGAGGTCGCCCGAATCGAGCGTGGCGAGGACGGCCGTGTTGGCCGCGTTGCGGTACTCGACGATGATGCGGCTCGTGTCGGCCGGGTCTTCGGCCCGCGACTGGACGTGGGCCTTGAACTCGAACTGCTGCGTGCCGGCGGCGATGCTCGGCGCGAAGGCCGTGACGTCAACGTCCTGACGCAGCTCGGCCGTCGCGGCCTCGCCCGCGTAGAAATGTTTCGAGCCGTCGAAGCTCGACGGGAAGCCTTCGCCGCCGGCTGCCGCCCAGACGGTGCCGACGACCTCCGTCCAGCCGGGGATGTTGCCGCCGACGAGCGGCTCCTCGTTGCCCGGGTTGCGTAGGAGGTTGGCTCCGAAGATGACCGTCTGGTCGGGGCCGGCGTTGACCACGGGCGGCTGGTTGGCGGGCCGCACCGTGACGGCCACGTCGTCGGTGCGCGAGAGCAGCGAATCGCTGGCCGTGAGGCGCAGCGTGTAGGTGCCGGCGACCGGGAAGGTGGCGGTCGTGACGGCCGAGTTCGGGGCGCTGAAGGTGACGGCCCCGGGGCCGTTGACCCTCGTCCAAGTGATCGTCAGGGGCGCGCCGGCGGGGCGGCCGTCGTCGGTCACGGTGCCGTTGATGCCGATGGTGTTGTCGGGCAGCGTGAGCGTCAGGTTCGGGCCGGCGCTGACGGCCGGCGCGACGTTGTCGGGGTTGACGATGACGACGACGTCGTCCGTCTTGGTGAGCAGCGAGTCGCTGGCCGTCAGGCGCAGCGTGTAGGTGCCGGCGACCGGGAAGGTGGCGGTCGTCTGGAGTGCGTCAGGGTTGCCGAAGGTGACGTTGCCGGGGCCGTTGACCCTCGTCCACCTGACGGTCAGGGTGCCGCCGTCGGGCAGGCCGTCGTCGGTGGCCGTGCCCGTCAGCGTGACGGTGTTGACGGGGATGATGACGGACTGGTCGGGGCCGGCGCTGGCCGACGGGGCGAGGTTGGTCGCCACCGGCGGGCTGACCGTGACGGTCACGTCGTCGGTCTTCGTCAGTTGCGAGTCGCTGGCCGTCAGGCGCAGCACGTGGGAGCCGGCCGCGCTGAAGGAGGCGACGGTGTAGAGCGTGTTGGGGCTGCTGAACGTGACCTCGCCGGGGCCGCTCACCTTACTCCACGTGACGGCCAGCCCGCCGCCGGCCGGCTTGCCGTCGTCGGAGGCCGTCCCGCTCAGGTTGACGGTATTCGGGAGCGTCACCGTCTGGTTCGCGCCGGCGTTGACGGTCGGCGCGAAGTTGTCCGGGTTGACGGTGACGGAGACCGTGTCGGTCTTCGTCAGCTTCGAGTCGTTGGCCGAGAGGCGAAGGGTGTAGCTGCCGGCGGCGCTGAAGGTGGCCGTCGTGACGGCCTGCGTCGGGTCGCCGAAGGCGACGTTGCCGGGGCCGCTCACCTTGCTCCACGTGACGGTCAGCGGCGCGCCGGCGGGGCGGCCGTCGTCGGTCACGGTGCCGCTGAGCGTCACGTCGTCGTCCGGCAAGGCGATGGTCTGATCGGCCCCGGCGCTGACGGCCGGCGCGAAGTTGTCGGGCTGGATCGTGACGGTCACGTCGTCGGTAATGGCGAACTGCGAGTCGCTGACCGTCAGGCGCAGGACGACGGTGTTGACGGCGGCCGCCGTCAGGCCGGTGAAGGTCACGCCGGTCGTCCCGGCGTTCGGGTGGCTGAAGGCGACGGTGCCGGGGCCGCTGACCTTCGTCCACTTGACGGTGGAGTTCGCGCCGTCGGGCAGGCCGTCGTCGCCGTAGGCGGCCGTCAGGGTGACGGAGTTGGTCGGGAGCGTGATCTCCTGATCGGGGCCGGCGCTCGCCGTCGGCGGGCGGTTGACGAGGCGGCAGACCGCGCCCGCGATGGACGCGTAGACGTTCGCCAGATCGGCCGAGGTGGGCGCGCGGAAGTAGTCACTGTCGGAGGAGGCGATGGGGCGCATCACGCTCTCGTTGGTGCTGCCGAGGCCGATGGAGATGATGCGGATGCCGGCCGCCTTGGCCGCGTTGGCCTGCGTCGTCGGGGCCGAGGCCCCGCCGTCCGAGAGGACGATCATGACGGGCGTCGAGGACGGGTTGCGGCGCTCGCTGACGAGTTCGTTGTGCGCGGCGACGATGCCGCTGCCGATGTTGGTGCCGCCGCCGGCCGCTAGCGCGTCGGCCGCCGCCTTGACGGAGGCCCCGTCGCTGGTGAGCTGGTGGTCGAGGCGCGCCGAGCTCTCGAAGGAGACGAGGCCGACCTGATCGCCTTCGAGCAGCATGAAGTCGACGAAAGTCTTGGCCGCGTTCTTCGCGTCGGTGAGCGCCTGCCCGCTCATCGAGCCCGAGCGGTCGAGCACGATGACGACGTCGAGGAACTGGAGCTGCGGCGGGCAGTCGGCCGTGATGACCACGTCGTCGCTCGCCGTGTACTCCGCGTCTGAGGCCGTGAGGCGCAGCGTGTAGATGCCGGTGGCGGTGAAGGTGGCGGTCGTGATGGGCGAGGTCGCGTCGCCGAAGATGACGTTGCCGGGGCCGCCCACCTTCGTCCACGTGACGCCGAGGTCGCGCCCGAGGGGGAGGCCGTCGTCGCGCGCCGAGCCGTTCAGGCGCACGGTGCTGTTCGGCGGTGAGACCGACTGGTCGGGGCCGGCGTTGACCGCCGGGGGCTGGTTGGGCGAGATGACGTTAACGATCAACTCGTCGCTGACCGTGTGCTGCGAGTCGCTGACGGTCAGGCGCAGGACGTAGGCCCCGTCGGTGCCGAAGGTGGCGGTCGTCGCCTCCTGCTGCGGGTTCTCGAAGGCAATCGCGCCGGGGCCTTGCACAAGCGACCAAGAGACGGCGAGGGTGCTGCCCGCGGGCAGGCCGTCGTCGCTGAACGTGCCGCTCAGGCTGGCGGGGTTGGTCAGCACGATGGTCTGGTCGGGCCCGGCGTTGACGACCGGCGGGAAGTTCTGCGGGACGACCACGACGAGGAGGTCGTCCGACGCGGTGAACTCGGAATCGTTCGCCGTGAGGCGCAGGACATATGTGCCGGGCTCGACGAAAGAGGCGGTCGTCGCCGCGGCGGAGGCGGCGCCGAAAGTCACCTCGCCGGGGCCGCTGATCTTGCTCCAAGAGGTGGCGAGGGCGCTGCCCGGCGGCAGGCCGTCGTCGGTGGCCGTGCCGCTCAGCGTCACCTGACTGGTCGGCAGGGTGATGCTCTGATCGGGGCCGGCACTTACGGCCGGCGCGCGGTTGTTCGGCCCGACCGTGACGGTCACGTCCTCGTGCGAGGTGAACTCGGAGTCGGAGGCCGAGAGCTTGAGGACGTAGGTGCCCTCCGCGCTGAAGGTGGCGGCGGTGTGGGCGGCGTCCGCGTCGGCGAAGGTCACCTCGCCCGGCCCGCTGTGCAAGCCCCAACGGGCCGTGACAGCGCCGCCGGCGGGCAGCGCGTCGTCGCCGACGGAGCCTTCGAGGCTGAGCGTCTCGGCGAGCCGGAGCGACTTGTCGGCGCCGGCGTCGGCCGTCGGCGGACGGTTGGCCACGCCGATGATGACGCCCGACGCGTCGCTCGCCGACAGCTCCGAGTCCGTGACGAACAGTTGGAGCGCGTAGGAGCCGGCGGCGTCGAAGGCCGCCGAGGTCGCGGCCTCTTGCGGCCGGCCGAAGATGACGGTGCCGGGGCCGGCCGTCTTGCTCCACGCGAAGGAGAGGCCGGCGCCGGCGGGGAGCCCATCGTCG
>DATCVD010000379.1:0-2374 GCA_036567125.1 Pyrinomonadaceae bacterium
CGCCTGCCCGAACGCCGCGGCGGCGGACAGCGACAAGGCGGCGAGCAGCGAGGCCGCGCGCCGCCACTTCAGAAGCGTGCGAGGTTTCTGATTGAACAAGCGAATTTTTCTCCTGTGCTCCGGGGCGAGACTTTCCTCTGCGCGGGGCGCGTCGTCCGCCGCGCGTGGCAAGTTACAGCAGCGCGCCCGACGCGCGCAAACCGCCGCGCGACGCCGCCCGCCGACGGCGCGCGCCGCGTGCTATCATTCGATTACAGGATTTAGGAGTTAGGGTTTAGGATTTAGGAGTCCGGATTGGCGGGCGGGGCGGGCGACGCGGAGAAGGCGTGCCGTCTGAAGCCGACGCGTCCCCGCGCCTCTGCGTCTCTGTAATCCTAACTCCTAAATCCTAAATCCTGACTCCTAAATCCTAGCTCCTTATGCTCTACCTCTCCCAAATTCTCCGCCGCCCGGTGCGCGACGCCGAGGGCGAGCAGGTGGCGACGATCAAGGACGTGGTCGTCCGCCTCGGCGAGGATCACCCGCCGGTGACGGGCGTCGTCGCGCGCTTCCGCCGCCGCGACTTCTACGTCCCGCGCGCGCGCCTCTCGCAGCTCGGCTTGCAGGGCGCGCGCCTCGACTCGGACGTGCTCGACCTGCGCCCCTTCGCCCGCCGCGACGGCGAGGTCTTGCTCGCGCGCGACGTGCTCGACAAGCAGCTCATCGACGTGGACGGCAAGCGGGTCGTGCGCGTCAACGACGTGCAGCTGATCGTCGCGGGCGGCGAGTGGCGCGTGACGGGCGCGGACGTGAGTCTCCAAGGTCTCTGGCGGCGGCTGACGCCGCACAACTTCATCGGCACGAACCGCCCCGTCGAGGTGATCGACTGGGCCGACGTGGGCTATCTGGCGACCGACGCCGCGACCGTCCAGTTGAAGTCGTCGCGCGACAAGCTCGCGCGCCTGCACCCGGTCGAGATCGCCCGGCTGGCCGAGTCGCTTTCCTATCAGGAGGGCGCGCAAGTCCTCGCCTCGCTCGACGACGAGACCGCGGCCGAGACGCTCGAAGAGATGCCCGACGAGCGGCAGGCGCGCATCATCGGCGACATGGACGAGGAGCGCGCCGCCGACATCCTCGAATGGATGTCGCCCGACGAGGCGGCGGACGTGCTCGGCGACCTGCCCGAGGAGAAGGCCGAAGACCTCCTCAACCGCATGGACGACGAGGAGCAGGCCGACGTGGCCGAGTTGCTGCCCTACGAGGACGACACCGCGGGCGGGTTGATGACGACGGAATTCGTGACGCTGCCGAAAGGTCTCACGGTTGGCGAGGCCCTCGCGCGCCTGCGCGAGATGGCCGAGACGCCGAACATGATCTACTACCTCTACGTCGTCGAGGAGGAGGGATCGTGGAAGCTCTCCGGCGTCATCGCCCTGCGGAGCCTGATCCTCGCCGACCCCGACTACAAGCTCGAACAGGTCATGCGCGAGGAGTTCCAGACCGCGCACCCCGACGATTCGGCGCGCGAGGTGGCCGAGACGATAGCCGAGTACAACCTGCTCGCCCTGCCCGTCATCGACGACGAGGGCGAGATCGCCGGCATCGTCACCGTCGACGACGCGATGGAATGGCTCCTCCCCAAAGGCTGGCGTCAACGCCTCCCGCGCCTGTTCGGCTGAGTGGTATTGGCCGCACATTTAGCCGCGGTGTATTCTGGGAGTCGTGGGGGCTTTGCGCTGGCGATGTTAGACCTGAAAAAGATTGAGGCGGCAGTTCAGTACGTGACGAACCAGAACGGTGAGAAGACCGCCGTGATCATTCCTTACGATGAATTTCAGGAGTTGCTCGAAGACCTCGAAGACTTGGCGGCCCTCGCCGAGCGTCGTGACGAGCCGACGGTGTCGCACGGCGAAGTTCTGGCGGAGTTGAAGCGCGACGGGCTGGCATGAGCGCGCGTCTTGCGCGGAGCGGGTTGCATTCTCACCATGAACCTGTTCACGATTGAGTGGAAGCGTTCGGCTGTCAAGGAGCTTAAGCGTCTGCCGAAAGACGCGGTGACGCGAATCCTCGCGGCGGTGGAAGGACTGCGCTCCGATCCGTTCCCGGCCGGCTCGCGCAAACTCGCGGGGGCGGAGGACGCTCGCCGAATCCGCGAAGGTTCTTACAGGGTGATTTACAGCATCGTCGCGTCGAGGCTTGTGATCGAGGTCATTCGTGTCGGCCATCGCAAGGACGTTTACGGAAAGTAGGACGCCGCGAAAGATCGGTCGCGCAGCAATCTAAATTCCTAGTTATGAACGACGGAGACAGTAGGTGGCGGAGTCGCGCGTGGTCGAGGTGCGGGAGGCGGGGCGTCGCCTGTGGCGGCGCGGGTCGCGGCGTGTGCGGCGCGCGG
>DATCVD010000380.1:0-7909 GCA_036567125.1 Pyrinomonadaceae bacterium
CCTCGTCGCGCGCTCCGTCGCGCTCTTCGTCCTGCAAGACGAGGGCCGGGCGAACGGCAAGGCGAACGGCGAGGGCGACGACGACTAGCGTCGCCCCGCGCGCGGCGGCGATTCACGCCGCGCCGCCCGCGCGATTCACGCGGCCGGTTCTTCTACCCGATTTTAACGGTGAGCATCGAGACCGAGCCGCCGTCGAAGCCTTCGACGGGGAAGGTGACCGCGTCGCCGTCCCCGCGCAGGGCGAGGACGTAGAGCAGCGGCAGGTAGTGGTCGGGCGTCGGCGCGGAGAGCTGCGCGTCGCGGCCCGAGTGCTCGTAGTTGACGAGCGGCGCGTGATCGCCCGCGGCGATCAGCTCGCGCGCCCGCGCCTCGAACCTGACGGCCCAATCCAGCGGCTCGACCCCGGCGCGGCCCCACGCGTAGGCGTGCAGGTTGTGGACGAGGTTGCCGCTCCCCACCACGAGCACGCCCTCGTCGCGCAGCGGCGCGAGCATCTTCGCCAACTCGTAATGTTCGGCGGCCGGCAGCGTCTCGTCGATGCTCAGTTGGACGACGGGCACGTCGGCCGCGGGGAAGGCGTGGCAGAGCACCGACCACGCGCCGTGATCGAGTCCCCAGCCGTGATCGAGGCCGACCGTCACGGCGGGCGCGAGCAGCTCGCGGACGCGCTCCGTGAGTTCGGGCGAGCCGAGCGCGGGGTAGAGCACCTCGTAGAGCTCGCGCGGGAAGCCGCCGAAGTCGTGGATGGTGCGCGGCGGGTTCGAGGCGGTGACGAAAGTCCCGGGCAGGTACCAGTGCGCCGAGACGCAGAGCACGGCGCGCGGGCGCGGCACCGACGAGCCGACCGCGGCCCACCCCTCAGTCCAACTGTTTTGCCGCAGCGCGTTCAGCGGGTTGCCGTGCCCGAAGAAGACGGCGGGCATCCGGTCACTCATCGCGTCACCTCGCGCGCGTCGCGGCGGCGCGCGTCTCCCCGGCTCTTAACTCTTCCGGCCGCGCAGGAAGTAGTCCACGCTCCACGGGCCGCCGCCCGCGAAGACGAAGTAGAGGAAGACGAAGCTGTAGAGCGCGGCCAGCTCGCCGCGGTTGAGGATAGGCCAGAAGCCGCCGGAGGCGTGCCAGCCGAAGTAGGCCACCGCCATCAGCCCCGAGAGCACGAAGGCGACGGGCCGCGTGAAGAGGCCGAAGAGGAGCAGGAGGCCGCCGACGAATTCGAGCAGGCCGCCGAAGCCCATGGTCGAGACGAGCGGCGGCCGGTTCGGCCGCTGCGGCCCGGCGGGGAAGCCGAACAGCTTCTGCGTGCCGTGCGCCATGAAGAGGAAGGCGGACGCGATTCGGAGCACGCTCAACATCTGCGGCTCCCACTTCGACAGGAACGACCAGTTCATCTATTCATTCTCCTTCAAAATAATGATGAATGCGGATTGCGGAATGACGAACGGAAAGACGTGAATCGTGAATTGTAAATAGAAGGAGGCGGTTTTATCCATCCACGATCCGCGATTCACGGCTCTTAATTCATCGTTCATCATTCCGCATTCATCATTTCTCCTTCTCGCGCGGCAGCCGCGCGCAGAGCCTCGTCAAATCCTTCAGGCGGTCGCGCAACTCGTCCGTGAGCGCGCCGTCCGCGAGCCGCCACGTCCAGTTGCCCGCGGCGCTGGCGGGCGTGTTCATGCGCGCCTCGGAGCCGAGGCCGAGCAAGTCCTGAACGGGGACGATGGCCGTGTCGGCGACCGACTTGAACGCCTCGCGGATGAAGTCCCAGTGAATCTCGCCGCCGTCCGTGCCCAGATATTTTAGTGCGTTCTCGCGCTCGCGCCGCAGCCCCGCGTCGTCGCCCGCGTTGGCGTCCGAGCGGGCGGCGAACCAGCCGGCGGTCGTGTCGTTGTCGTGCGTCCCCGTGTAGACGACGGTGTTGCGCGTGTAGTTGTGCGGCAGGTGCGTGTCGTCGGGGTCGCCGCCGAAGGCGAACTGGAGGACGCGCATGCCGGGGAAGCCGAAGTCGTCGCGCAACCGGTGAACGTCCGGCGTGATCGTGCCGAGGTCTTCGGCGATGATCCCGAGTTCGCCGAGCGCGCCGCGCAAGCTGTCGAACAGCTCGCGGCCCGGCGCGTCGACCCAGCGGCCGCGCTCGGCCGTCTCGTGGTCGGCCGGCACCTCCCAGTAGGCCGCGAAGCCGCGGAAGTGATCGACGCGCACCACGTCGACCAGCGACAGCGTCGAGCGCAGGCGGTCGGCCCACCACCTGAAGTTGTCGCGGCGCATCGCGTCCCAGTCGTACAGGGGGTTGCCCCACAGCTGGCCCGTCTTGCTGAAGGCGTCGGGCGGGACCCCGGCGACGACGCGCGGGCCGCCGTCCTCGTTCAACTGGAAAAGCTCCGGCCGCGCCCACAGGTCGGCCGAGTTGTGCGCGACGAAGATCGGCATGTCGCCGACGATCTTCACGCCCTTCGCGGCGCAGTGCTTCTTGAGATGGAACCACTGGTAGAAGAAGAGGAACTGGAAGAACTTGTGCGCCTCGATCCTCTCGGAGAAGGCTTCGCGCGCGTAGTCGAGCGCGGCGGCGTCGCGCCGCGACAGACCGGGCTGCCACGTGTCCCACGACGCGCCCTTGTGCTCGTCCTTGAGCGCGGCGAAGAGCGCCCAGTCGTCGAGCCACGCGGAGGCGTAGTTGAGGAAGCCGGCGTACTCGTCGCGCAGGCGCGAGTCGTCCGCCCGGTAGTTGTCGAAGGCGATTTGCAGCAGGTCGCGCTTCGCGTCGATCACGCGCTCGAAGTCCACGCGGTCGGCCGGCAAGTCCGGCACGCCCTTGAGATCGTCCTCCGTGAGCAGCCCGTCTTCGCGGAGGCGTTCGGGGCTGACGAGCAGGGCGTTGCCGGCGTGGGCGGAGAACGACTGGTAGGGCGAGTCGCCGTAGCCGGTGGGGCCGAGCGGCATGATCTGCCAGTAGGTCTGGCCCGCGGCGGCGAGGAAGTCAACGAACCGGTAGGCCGCGGGGCCGAGGTCGCCGATGCCGAAGCGGCCGGGAAGACTCGTCGGGTGCAGCAGCACGCCGCTCGCTCTGGTCAGTTTCATAAGCGGTGGTCGGTGGCCGGTGGTCAGTTAAAAACTCTGCCGTCTGCGATCAGTTGCCCGTCGTGCGTGTCCGACGATCCTTCAGTGTCGGGTCGATGTCAGGCGGCCGTGCGAGCGGGAAAACTGATTGCCGGCCGGCGGCCACCGGCCGCCGCTACCCGGCCGTCTTCACCCAGCAGCGCAAAACCTCCGCGACGCTCCACGCCTGCGCGACGCACCCGCGCGCGTTGAAGGGCGGCTCGGCGTCGAAGATTTCGCTGATCGAGCCGACGCAGGATTCGTCCATGTGCGCGAGGAACCCTTCGAGCAGGCGGCGCGCGCCCGCGCGGTCTCCGGGGTGAACCTTGAGGTGCGCGTCGACGAACGGGCCGATGAGCCAGCCCCAGACCGTGCCCTGATGGTAGGCCGCGTCGCGCGCGCGCAGGTCGCCCTCGTAGGTCGGGCGGTAGTCGGGGTGCGCGGGCGCGAGCGAGCGCAGGCCGACGGGCGTTAACAACTGTTCGCGCGCGACCCGCAAGACCGACTCCCAGCGCGCGGGGTCGAGCGCGGGGTGGCGCAGCGAGATGGCGAACAGTTGGTTCGGGCGGCAGGCCGCGTCGCTTCGGCCGCCCTCGCCGTCGATCACGTCGTAGAGGTGGCCGCCCTCCTCGAACCAGAAGCGCGCGTTGAAGGATTCGTAGGCGCGCCCGGCCAGTTCTTTCAAGGGCCGCGCCGCGTCTTCGCCGCGCAGGTCGCGCAGCCACCCTTCGGTGAGCCGCAGCGCGTTGTGCCAGAGCGCGTTGATCTCGACGGCCTTGCCCCGGCGCGGCGTGACGACCCAGCCGTCGCACTTCGCGTCCATCCACGTCAGTTGGTAGCCTTCCGCGCCCTGACGCAGCAGGCCGTCGCGCTCGTCGGCGCGGATGCCGAAGCGCGTGCCGCGCAGGTGGTGCTCGACGATTTCGAGCAGCCGCGGCAGGACGGCTTCGAGCGTCTGCCGATCGTCGGTCGCTTCGAGGTAGCGGTCGAGCGCGTGGAAGAACCAGAGCGTGGCGTCGGCCGTGTGGTAGAGGCCCTCGTTCGCGCCGTCGGGGAACATGTTGGGGATGAGGCCGTCGCGGACGTAGTGCGAGAAGGTGCGCAGAATCCAGCGCGCCTCCTCGCGGCGGCCCGTCGTTACGGTCAGGCCTTCGAGGCTGATCATCGTGTCGCGGCCCCAGTCCGTGAACCAGTGATAGCCGGCGATGACGGAGCGCACTTCTTCGCCCGCCGCGCGCGCGCGGGCCACGTCCTCGCGCCGGCCCGCGGGCGAGATGACGAACTGATCGGCGGCGAGGACGAGTTCGGCGGCGACCGGGTCGCGCGCCGCTTCGGGCGCGAGCGAGAGGAGGCGCTCGCGGCGCTCGTGCTCGGCGGCCGACGCCTCCTCGGGGCGGAGCGCGCGCACGGTCTCCCAGTCTTCGGTCGAGCCGACGAGCGTGGCGGCGGCGTCGGGCGCGACATCGACGCTGAAGTAGCCGGGACTCCACAGCTCGCCCGTGTGCTCGTAGCCGCGGCGGGCCTCGACGCGGTAGAAGACGTTTTGCAGCCCGCCGCCGTCGAGCGTGAAGGTGGCGCGCGCGCCGTAGATTTTGAGGCGCAGCGCGGGGAAGTCGTGGGCGGCGGAGATTTCGAGCCGGTCGTCGGTCGCGGTGATCGTGTAGGGCTGCGGGGCCGCGTGGTTGACCGCCGCTTCGAGCGGGCGGAAGTGGACGAAGGGGCGGAGCTTCAGCCTGACGGCCTCGCGGCCGCCGACGAGACGGTAGTTGACATAGGAGGTGTTTTGCAGGTGCGGCATCAGGACGCGCTTCTCGACGGCCGCCTCGCCGTCGAGACTGAAGCGCCAGACGGGCAGCCCGGCTTCGAGCCGGAACTCGCGGAGGTACGCCGCGCCGGGGAGTTCGAGCGTGCCGCCCGCGCGCTCCTGCCCGCCGATGAGGAAGCGCCGGCCGTCGGCCACCCGCGCCCACTCGGAGAGGTGGTTGAACATGACGGTGCGGCCGAGCGGGGTCGGCAGCGCCGCGACGAGCAGGCCGTGGTAGCGGCGCGTCGGCGCGCCCCCGACCGAGCCGGAGGCGAAGCCGCCCAGACCGTTCGTCACCAGCCACTCGCGGCGCAGCAGCACGTCCGCGCCGTTGGCGAGATCGGCCCCGGTGACGGGCAGGCGGCGAATTGGCCCCGCGCCCCTCACGGCTTGCGTCGCTTCCGCGATCAACCTTGCCCCTCCGCCAGATCGTTCAAACCCTCGCGCCGCGTCTCCGCCTCCTCCGATTCTTCGTCTGTGCCCTCGGCGCGGTCTTTGACCGTGCCGGCGGGGGCGGGCGCGAGGGCGACGGCCGCGTGGCCGGGGATGCGCCAGTTGTCGTCGGATTCGAGCGGCGGCGTGCCCCCGCCGCCGTAGCGCGGCGATTCGCTCGACCAGAGGATCGTCCAGACGGAATCGGCGGGCGGCGCGAGCAGCGGCTCGGGCGTGATGTCGAGGTGCAGGTCGCGGCCGAAGTTGACGACGAGCAGGCGGTCGTCCCCGCCATCGCCGAAGAAGCGCAGGGCGAACGCCTCGCGGCCGAGCACCGCGCCGTCCACCCCGCGCGGCCGCTGCGCGCTGAAGACTTCGTCTTCGCGCCTCAGCCTGAGCAGGTCGCGGTGCAGATCGTAAGCCTCGCGGTTGCGCTCGCGCTCCGAGAGGTCGAGCTTGCAGCGCTCGAAGGTCTCGGGCGAGGACGGGTCGGGGAGCTGCCCCCGCGTCTCCCGCGTGGCGACGCTGCGGAACTGCGCCAGAAAATCGGCGCGCCCCTTGCAGACGAGCTTCGACAAATCCTCGTTGTGATCCGCGAAGAACAGGAACGGAGTCGACGCCGCGAACTCCTGCCCCTGAAAGAGCATCGGCGTCGAGGGGGCGAGCAGCAGCAGCGCGGTGAGGGCGCGGAAACGGCCCGGCGAGGTCAGCCGGTGCAGGCGCTCGCCGGTCGCCGAGTTGGCGACCTGATCGTGGTTCTGGATGTAGCTGACGAACACCTCCGGCGGGACGTCGAGCGACGACTCGCCGCGCCGCTTGCGCTGCCACTTGAACCGCTGCCCCTGAAACAGGTAGCCGTACTTGACGGCCGAGATGAACTCCTGCGGGCGGCCGGCGAAGTCGGTGTAGTAAGCCTCGTTGCGGCCCGTCACGGCGACGAGCGCCGAGTGGTGGAAGTCGTCGTTCCAGAGGCCGTCCAGCCCGTAGCCGCCGCGCTCGGTCGCGCGCGCGAGCCGCGCCTGCTGCTCCTCGTTCTCGGCGACGATGATCGTCTCGCGGCCGCGCGCGGCCCGCCGCACTTCGCGGCCGACCGCGGTCAGGATGTGCTCGGGCGAGGCGTCGAACATTTGCTGCGTCGCGTCGAGCCGCAGGCCGTCCATGTGGAACTCGTCGATCCAGTAGCCGGCGTTCGCGGTGAAGAACTCGCGGACGGGCGCGGCCCCGTCGTCGTCGAAGTTGAGCGCGTCGCCCCACTCGTTGTCGTAGCGGTCGGTCAGGTAGTTTTCGGAGAACTGGCCGAGGTAGTTGCCGTCGGGGCCGAAGTGGTTATAGACCACGTCGAGGACGACGGCGAGTCCGGCGCGGTGCGCCTCGTCTACGAATCTTCTCAAGTCGTCCGGCCCGCCGTAGAGGCGCGTGGGGGCGAACATGTTGACGCCGTCGTAGCCCCAGCCGAAGCGGCCCGGAAAGTCGGCGAGCGGCATCAGCTCGACGACCGTGATGCCGGCGGCGGCCAACTCCGGCAGCTCGCGCGCGGCCGCGGCATACGTGCCCTCGCGCGTGAACGTGCCGACGTGCAGCTCGTAGATGACTTGGCCGCGCAGGGGCCGCCCGCGCCACTCGCCGTCAGTCCATTTGAACTTCGACGGATCGACGACGCGCGAGGGGCCGTGCGGCCCCGCGGGCTGGAAGCGCGAGGCGGGGTCGGGGTAGAGGTAGCCGTCGTCGCCGTCGAGGCGGAAGCGGTAGAGCGTGCCGTCGCGCGCCTCGCGGTGGAAGGCGGAGAAGTAGCCGCCGTCCTCGGCCTTCAGCTCGAAGGCCGACAGGCGTTCGCCCGCGTCGCTCTCCAGCACGATCTCGACGCGCCGGCGGCGCGGCGCCCACACGCGGAAGTGTGTGCCGCCCGCCGGCTGAACCTCCGCGCCGACGGGAAGCCTGCGTTGAAAGTCTGCGCCCATCCCCTTGAAAATCTCCGAAGCCTGAGTTGACGGAAAAAGGTTGGCGACGATTGTAAACGGATTGCGGGTGCGCTTGCCAAACGCGCCGGGCGCGGCCCCCGAAATTCAACACAAACGACACAGCTTCGCAGCCGACGCGCGCCGACAATCGGTCGCGGCGGCCGGTTTCATTTCGGCCGCGGGACGGTTTACATTCTGTAGCGGACGAATCTCTACGGGGGTTATGAGTCTGAACATCATCGACGTGTTGCTCGTGCTCGTCGTCGCGCTCGGCGTGGTGCAGGGGTACAGGCGCGGCTTCATCCACGGGCTGCTCGATCTCTTGCGCTGGGTCGTGAGCATCCTCGCGGGCCTGCGCTTTTACGAGCCGGTGGCGCGCTGGCTCGGGCCGCACGTCGGCTGGCCCGAGGTGTGGGACAGGCCGGCGGCGTTCCTGCTGATGTCGATCTCGGCGGGCCTCTTCGTCCACCTGCTGGGCCACTACCTGCTGCTGCGCCGCCTGCCCGAAGGCACGCACGAGCGGCCGGCCAACCGCGCGTTCGGGGTGCTGCCCGGCTTCGTCAGCGGCTTGATCGCGGCGGCCGTCTTCGGCGCGCTGCTGCTCTCCGTGCCGCTGCCG
>DATCVD010000381.1:0-3725 GCA_036567125.1 Pyrinomonadaceae bacterium
CTGCGGCTGCCGCCGGCCGGTCTGCGCGAGCACGCCGAGCGCGGCCGCGAAGGCCACCGCGGCGGCGAGGAACAGTTTCATGGTTTCACCTCTCTGTGCCGTGCAGTTTACGGGAAAGCCGGCCGCGTTGGAAAACCGCCGCCGGGGGCGGGCGCGTAACAAGGCCGGGGAGAGTTTTTTTACGGGCATGGCGAGACTCGGCACGCGGCGCGGACGGGCGTCTTTGATAAAGCCCCCGCGCTACCTTATACTGAGCGCGTACAACCCGCAGGAGCGGCTTTCGCATCCGGTAGTCCAAGTGTCCACTTCACAGCCGAAAGAAGTCACCCAACTGCTAATCCAGTTGACGGAGGGGAACCGCACCGTCCTGGACGAGCTGCTGCCGCTCATCTACTCGGAGCTGCGGAGCCTCGCGGCCAACTACCTGCGCCGCGAGCGCTCGGGCCACACGCTGCAACCGACCGCGCTCGTCCACGAGGCGTACATGCGGATGGTCGATCAGACGCGCGTGCAGTGGCAGAACCGCGCGCACTTCTTCGGCGTGGCCGCGCAGATGATGCGCCGCATCCTCGTCGATCACGCGCGGGCGAACGCCGCCGAGAAGCGCGGCGGCGAGCTACAGAAGATCGCGCTCGACGAGAACATCGACGTGTCGGGCGAGAGCGACCGCAACCTCGTCGCCCTGGACGACGCGCTCAACCGTCTGGCCGAACTCGACCCGCAGAAGTCGAAGATCGTCGAGCTGCGGTTCTTCGGCGGCCTGTCGGCCGAGGAGACGGCCGAGGCGCTGGGCGTCAGCGTCCCGACCGTCAAGCGCCAGTGGCGGATGGCGAAGGCTTGGCTCTACGGGCAGGTGAAAAATACGTGAATCGTGAATCGTAAATCGTAAATAGACGGAGGCTGGCCGCATCCAAGTTTGCGATTTAACGAGCAACACGAGAGCCTTTAACCTCGATTCACGATTAACGATTCACGGCTTTACCGATGTCCCCCGAACGCTGGAAGCAGGTCGAAGAGATATTCCAGTCGGCGCTCGATCTCCCCGAGGCCGAGCGGACGGAGTACATCTCGACGGCGTGCGCGGGCGACGAGGAGCTGTGCCGGCAGGTCACGGCGCTCGTCGAGCAGTACGAGGAGTCGGGCGACTTCATCGAGCAGCCCGCGCAGGTCGTCGTCGACATCCGCACGGGCGCGGGCCTCTTCACGACCGGCTCGATGGACGACGCCGGCGAGCCGCTCCCCGACCCGATGCTCGGCCGCCGCATCGGCCCCTACAAGCTGATCAAAGAGATCGGGCGCGGCGGGATGGGCGCGGTCTATCTGGCCGAGCGCGCCGACGGCGAGTTCCGCCAGCGGGTCGCCGTCAAGCTGATCAAGCGCGGGATGGACACCGACTTCATCCTGCGCCGCTTCCGCAACGAGCGGCAGATTCTCGCCACGCTCGACCACCCGAACATCGGCCGCCTGCTCGACGGCGGCACGACCGAGGACGGCCTCCCGTACTTCGTCATGGAGTACATCGAGGGGCTGCCGCTCTACCGCTACTGCGACGAGCGGCGGCAGACCGTCCGCCAGCGCCTGCGCCTCTTCTGCCAGCTCTGCGACGCCGTCTCCTACGCGCACCGCGGCCACGTCATCCACCGCGACATCAAGCCCTCGAACGTCCTCGTCACGGCGTCGGGGACGCCGAAACTTTTAGACTTCGGCATCGCCAAGCTCCTGAACCCCGAACTCGTCGGCGACATCACGCACGATCCGACGGCGACGGCGATGCGCCTGATGACGCCCGAGTACGCCTCGCCCGAGCAGGCGCTCGGCCAGCCCGTCACGACCGCGACCGACATCTACAGCCTCGGCGTCCTGCTCTACGAGCTGCTGACCGGCCACAAGCCGTACCACCTGCACGCCCGCGCGTCGCACGAGATCGCGCGCGTCATCTGCGAGGAGGAGCCGGAGCGGCCGAGCGAGGTCATCACCGACACGGACGATCTGCTGTTCCCGCACCCGCCGGGCGGCGAGTCGCAGGCGCTCTCGTTCATCTACGAGAACCGCGGCGCGACGGCCGAATCCTTGCGCCGCGATCTGGCCGGCGACCTCGACAACGTCGTGATGAAGGCGCTCAGGAAAGAGCCGGGCGACCGTTACGAGTCGGCGCAGGCGCTGCGCGACGACCTCACGCGCCACATCGAGGGCAAGCCGGTGCTCGCGCCGTCCTACTTCCCCGCGCCCGGCCGCATCGTGCCGGAGGCGCGGCAGTCGGTCGAGAAGTCGCTCGCGGTGCTGCCGCTGCGCGTCATCGGGCGTTCGAGCGACGAAGAGACGGACGGCTACCTCGGGGTCGGCTTGGCCGACGCGCTCATCACGCGCCTCGGCTCCCTGCGCCGCTTCGCGCTGCGGCCGACGAGCAGCGTGCTCCGGTTCAACGCCGAGACGACCGACCCGCTCGCCGCCGGCCGCGAACTCGGCGTCTCCTTCGTCCTCGAAGGGCGCATCCACCGCGACCGCGAGCGCATCCGCGTCACGCTCCAACTCTTGGACGTGCGCCGCGGCTCGGCCGTCTGGGCCGGCCAGTTCGATCAGAAGTTCACGGACGTGCTCGCGCTCGAAGACGCGGTCTCGTCGCAGGTCGCCGAGGCGCTCGTCCCCGAGCTGACCGGCGGCGAGCGGCAGCGTCTGGCGAAGGGCGGCACCGACAGCGTCGAGGCGCACGAGGCGTACCTGCGCGGCCGCTACCACTGGAACAGCTTCACCGAGGAGGGCCTCGCGCGCGCGCTCACCTACTTCCACGACGCCGTCGCCATCGATCCGAACTACGCGCTCCCGCACGCCGGCATCGCCGACTACTTCAACTGGCTCGGCGTCTACTGCGTGATGCCCTTCTCCGAGACCTCGGCCGCCGCGAAGGAGGCGGCGCTCCGGGCCGTCCAGCTCGACCCGGCGCTCCCGGAAGGCTACGCCGCGCTCGGCTTCGCCGCGCTCACGCACGACTTCGACTGGGGCGCGGGCGAGGCCAACTGCCGCCGCGCCGTCGCGCTCAACCCCAACTACACGACCGCGCACGTCTGGTACTCCTACCAGTTGATGATGGAGGGCCGCTTCGACGAGGCCGCGCGCGAGGCCCGCAGCGCGCTCCGGCTCGATCCGCTCTCGGCCATGACGCTCCACACGGCGACGTGGTGCAACTACCAGTCGCGCCGCTACGACGACGCCGTCGCCGCCGCCCGCCGCCTCGTCGCTCTGGAGCCCACGCACGGCATCGGCCACCTCTTCCTCGGCCACACGCTCGCGCAGGCCGGCGATTACGAGGAGGCCGTCGCGGAAGGACTCGAAGCCGCCGAAATCTTCTCGCGCAGCCCCTACGCGCTCTCGTGGCTGGCGATGACCTACGCCGAGGCGGGGCGGCCGGCCGAGGCGCGCGCGCTGCTGCGCGAGATCGAGGAAGGCTCGGCCGGCCGCTACGTCTCGCCCTACCTGCTGGCGATGGTGCACTGCGGGCTGGGCGACCGCGAGGCCGCGCTGGCGCTGCTCGAAGAGGCCTTCACGATCCGCGACGCGTGGCTGACGTGGCTCGGCGTCGAGCCGCGCCTCGACCCCTTGCGCGACGACCCGCGCTTCCGCGACCTGATGCGGCGCACCAACAACCCGCTCGCCTTCGCCAAGGGCACGCTTCACACCGCGGCGCGGCCGATCGTCGAGGCCTCGCTCTGCTGGGGTGCCGCCTTCGC
>DATCVD010000382.1:0-3684 GCA_036567125.1 Pyrinomonadaceae bacterium
CGCCGGCGGTCGCCTCCGCGATGAAGTACTCGCTGCGCGAGATGGGCGCGCGCCGCACGCTCAAGACCCTGCTGCGCGTCAACCAGATGGGCGGCTTCGACTGCCCCGGCTGCGCGTGGCCCGAAGGCGACCGCGAGCGCGCGCACGCCGAGTTCTGCGAGAACGGGGCGAAGCACGTCGCCGACGAGGCGACGACGAAGCGCGTCACGCCCGACTTCTTCCGCGAGCACTCGATCACGCAACTGGGCGAGCAGTCGGACGTGTGGCTGAACGCGCAGGGCCGCTTGACGCACCCGATGCTCCTCCGCCGCGGCGGCAGCCACTACGAAGAGACGAGTTGGGACGAAGCCTTCAAGCTCGTCGCCTCAGAACTCAACGCGCTCGCCTCGCCCGACGAGGCCGTCTTCTACACGTCGGGCCGCGCGAGCAACGAGGCCGCGTTCCTCTACCAGCTCTTCGTCCGCCAGTTCGGCACGAACAACCTGCCCGACTGCTCGAACATGTGCCACGAATCTTCCGGCACGGGCCTGACGCGCACCATCGGCGTCGGCAAGGGCACGGTCACGCTCGACGATTTCGATCTGGCGGACGCGATCTTCGTCGTCGGCCAGAACCCCGGCACGAACCACCCGCGGATGCTCACGACCTTGCAGCGCGCGGCGCGGCGCGGCTGCCGGATCGTGCACGTCAACCCGCTGCCCGAAGCGGGGCTGGTGCGCTTCCGCCACCCGCAGGAGGTGGCGGGCTGGCTCGGCACGGGCACGCCCCTCGCCAGCCTCTTCCTGCAAGTCCGCATCAACGGCGACGTGGCGCTGCTCAAGGGCATCGCGAAGGAGGTTCTGGAAGAAGAAGCACGCCGCCCCGGCCGAGTTCTTGATCACGAGTTCATCCGCGAGCACACGAACGGCTTTGAGGCTTACGCGGCGGCGCTTCGCGAAGTTGGTTGGGGCGAGATCGAGGAGCAGAGCGGCATCACTCGCGAGCAGATTCGGGAGGCGGCCCGCGTCTTCGTCGAATCCGACCGGACGATCATCTGCTGGGCGATGGGGCTGACGCAGCACCGCAACGCCGTGGCGAACGTCGAGGAGATCGTCAACCTCCTGCTCCTGCGCGGGCAGATCGGCAAGCCGGGCGCGGGCGCGTGCCCCGTGCGCGGCCACTCGAACGTGCAGGGCGACCGCACGATGGGCATCTGGGAGCGCCCGACCGAAGCCTTCCTCGACAACCTCGCGCGCGAATTCAACTTCGACCCGCCGCGCCACCACGGCTTCGACACCGTCAACGCCATCCGCGCGATGCACGACGGCCGCGCCAAAGTCTTCTTCGCGCTCGGCGGCAACTTCCTCTCGGCCACGCCCGACACCGAGTTCACGGCCGAAGCGCTCCGCCGCACGCGCCTCACCGTCCACGTCTCGACCAAGCTGAACCGCGCGCACCTCGTCACGGGCGAGCGGGCTTTGATCCTGCCGTGCTTGGGGCGCACCGAGCGCGACGCGCAGGCCGCGGGCGAGCAGTTCGTGAGCTGCGAGAATTCGATGGGCGTGGTGCAGATGTCGCGCGGGAACTTGGAGCCGGCGTCAAAACACTTGTTGAGCGAGGTGCGGATCGTGGCGCGGCTGGCCGAGGCGACTCTGGGCGGGCGGGGCGGCGTTAACTGGGCCGGGCTGGCCGCCGACTACGATCTGATCCGCGCGTCGGTCGAGCGCACGATTCCGGGCTTCGACGACTACAACCGGCGCGTGCGCGAGCCGGGCGGCTTCTACCTGCCGAACCTCGCGCGGCAAAGAGACTTTAAAACCGCCTCCGGCAAGGCCGAGTTCACCGTCCACCCGCTCACGCGCCACCGGCTCGCGCCCGGCGAGTTTCTGATGATGACCGTCCGCAGCCACGACCAGTTCAACACGACGGTTTACAGCCTCGACGACCGCTACCGCGGCGTCAGCAACGAGCGCCGCGTCGTCTTCCTCAACGCCGACGACGCGCGGGAGCAGAACCTGCAAGAAGGCGACGCGGTCGATCTCGTCAGCAGCTTTGACGGCGTCGAGCGCACGGCCCGCAACTTCGTCGTCGTGCCCTACCCGATCCCGCGCCGCTGCTGCGCCACCTACTTCCCCGAAGCCAACGTCCTCGTCCCCATCGGCCACGTCGCCGAGCGCAGCAACACGCCGGCCTCGAAGTCGGTCGTCATCACGCTGCGAAAGCCGTCATAAAAAAGGACTGAGTACTAAAAAAAGTACTGAGGACTGAGGACTGAGTTAAAGAGACCTGCTTTTTACTCAGTCCTCAGTCCTCAGTCCTCAGTACTTTTATTGTCCCGCGAAGAAAGTTCGGTACAACATGAGTAGTCCGATGGCGAAGCCGACGCCGACGACGACTCGGCGCACGAACGTGCGGCCGAGGCGGCGCGCGGCGCGCGCGCCGAAGTAGCCGCCGGCTATCGCGCCGACGGCCATGAGGGCGGCGTGCGGCCAGACGACGAGGCCGGAGAGGATGAAGGCGACGATGGCCGCGAGGTTCAGGGCGAGGCCGAGGAAGTTTTTCAGGCCGTTGGCGCTGTGGATGTCGCTGATGCCGAGCAGGCCCATCGCGGCGAGCATCAGGATGCCGTTGCCCGCGCCGAAGTAGCCGCCGTAGATTGCCGAGGCGAACTGGAACAGGATCGCGCCCGCCCACCAGCCGCGGCGCGAATCGCCGGCCGCCGTCGCGGGTTCACCGAATTTCAGCCGCCGGCTGATCGGCTCTTGCAGCGTGAAGAGGGCGGTGGCGAAGAGGATCAGGAAGGGGACGAGGCGCGCGAAGGTTTCGGGGGGCGTCCAGATGAGCAGCAGCCCGCCGACCGCGCCGCCCACGACGCTCGTCAACCCGAGCGGCCAGAGGAGCGAGCGCGTCTTCTCGATCTCGCGGCGGAAGCCCCAGAGGCCGCCGACGAGTCCGGGCCAGAGCGCGACGGTGCTCGTCGCGTTGGCGACCTTCGGGTCGAGGCCGAGCCAGATGAGCGCGGGGAAGGTGAGGAGCGTGCCGCCGCCCGCGACCGAGTTGATCGCGCCGGCGAAGAACGCCGCGGCGAAGAGCAGCAGGACGTGCGCGACTGAGAAAGAGTCCATCCCGTAAGACGCGGGCAGGGGCGGCGACGCTCGGGTCAAGTTTTAATAATCCGTTGGGTGCAAGTTAATATAACTCGCACAGCACGACAACACGCCGCGCGCCGCGTCGCGCGGAGCGGGGGCGACGATGAGGGCGATTCGCGTTCACGAGTTCGGCGGGCCGGAGGTGTTGCGGCTCGAAGACGTGCCGGGGCCGCGGCCCGCCGCGTCGCAGTTGCTCGTCCGGCTCGCGGCCGCGGGCGTCAACCCGGTTGACACCTACAAGCGCGAGGGCCGGCACGCGCACAGCCCCGCGCTCCCCTACACGCCCGGCGAGGACGGCGCCGGGGAGGTCGAGGCGGTCGGCGCGGGCGTGAAAAGATTCAAAGCCGGCGACCGCGTTTACCTCGCGCGCAGCCTGACGGGGACTTACGCCGAGGCCGCGCTGTGCGAGGAGTGGCAGGTGCAATCCTTGCCCGCGAACGTCACGTTCGAGCAGGGGGCGTGCCTCGGCGTGCCGTACACGACGGCCTACCGCGCGCTCTTCCACCGCGCCGGCGCGCGCGCCGGCGAGACCGTGCTCGTCCACGGCGCGAGCGGC
>DATCVD010000383.1:0-3760 GCA_036567125.1 Pyrinomonadaceae bacterium
AAGATCCCGAAGACGAAGTTGTGCATGGCAGTCACCGTCAGAGGGCCGCGTGTCGGGCGGCTTCGAGCTGCCGGCGGCGGGCTTGGTCGTCCACGTCGAGACCGACCTCTTCGACGAGGCTTCGGACTCGGGCGTGGAGCACCGCGCGCCGGGCGCGACCTCCGCCGGGACGCAGTCGAAGCGCGGGCAGAAGAAGAAGTCGAAGACCGCGGCCTTCCTGTCGGACTTCCGCGATCTGAAAGTGGGCGACTACGTCGTCCACGTCGATCACGGCATCGCGCGCTTCGGCGGCTTGCAGGTGCTCGACCTGCAAGGGCGCAAGGGCGAGTTCATGCTGCTCTTCTACGCCGACGAGGCGAAGCTGTACGTGCCGGTCGAGCGGCTCGATCTCGTCCAGCGTTATTCGAGCGCGGAGGGGCACGAGCCGCAGCTCGACAAGCTCGGCGGGATCGGCTGGCAGAAGACGAAGGCCAAGGCCAAGCGCGCGATGCGCGACATGGCCGACGAACTGCTGCGCCTCTACGCCGAGCGCAAGCTCGTCGGCGGCTACGCCTTCACGGCCGACTCCCCGTGGCAGCGCGAGTTCGAGGACGGCTTCGAGTACGTCCCGACGCCCGATCAGGAGACGGCCATCGAGGACGTGAAGAACGACATGGAGGCCGCGACGCCGATGGACAGGCTGCTCTGCGGCGACGTGGGCTACGGGAAGACCGAGGTCGCCATGCGCGCGGCCTTCAAGGCCGTCATGGACTCGAAGCAGGTGGCCCTGCTCGCGCCGACGACCGTGCTGGCCTACCAGCACTTCGAGACCTTCGCGGCGCGCTTCGCGCCCTTCCCCGTCAAGATCGATCTGCTGTCGCGCTTCCGCTCGTTGAAGGAGCAGAAAGAGGTGGTCAAGCGGGCGGAGGAGGGCGAGGTCGACATCCTCATCGGCACGCACCGGATTCTGTCGAAGGACATCCGCTTCCGCGATCTCGGCCTCGTCGTCGTGGACGAGGAGCAGCGCTTCGGCGTCGCGCACAAGGAGCGGCTGAAGCAGCTGAAGAAGAAGGTTGACGTGCTGACGCTCTCGGCGACGCCGATCCCGCGCACGCTCAACATGTCGCTGATGGGCCTGCGCGACATGTCGGTGATCGAGACGCCGCCGCGCGACCGGCTCGCCATCCAGACGCAGGTCGTGCAGTTCTCCGAGGCGGTCATCACGTCGGCGGTCGAGTTGGAGCTGGGGCGGGGCGGGCAGGTCTTCTTCATCCACAACCGCGTCGAGACGATCGACACGATTGCGGCGCTCGTCAAAAGGCTCGTGCCGGCGGCGCGCGTCGTCGTCGCGCACGGGCAGATGAACGAGAAGGAGATGGAGCAGGTGATGCTCGATTTCATGGCCTACAAGTTCGACGTGCTCGTCGCCACCACGATCGTCGAGAACGGGATAGACATCCCGCGCGCCAACACAATCATCATAAACCGTGCCGACAACTACGGTCTTTCCCAGCTTTACCAGCTCCGCGGCCGGGTCGGGCGCTCGAACCGCCGGGCCTACGCCTACCTTTTGATCCCGTCCGAGGCCGAGCTGACGCCGATCGCGCGCCGCCGCCTCGCCGCCATCCGCGAGTTCTCAGACCTCGGCGCGGGCTTCCGCGTCGCGGCGCTCGATCTGGAGTTGCGCGGGGCGGGGAACCTGCTGGGCGGGCAGCAGTCGGGCCACATGGACGCGCTCGGCTTCGATCTTTACACGCAGATGCTGGAGCGCACCGTCGCGGAGCTGCGCGGCGAGGACGTGACGGACGAGACGAGCGTGTCGCTCAACCTCGGCGTTGACGTGGCGATCCCCGAAGACTACGTGGCGGACATGGGCCAACGGCTGCGCGCCTACAAGCGCGTCGCCTCGGCCCGCGACGACGAGGCGCTGCGCCAGATTCGGGCGGAGACCGAGGATCGTTACGGGCGGCTGCCCGCGTCGGTCGAAAACCTGTTCGCCTACTCGCGCCTGCGCCGCGCGGCCGAGCAGATCGGCGTCGTCTCGATTGACCGGACGCCCAACGGGGTCGCCGTCAAGCTCTCGGAAAAAGCGCGCGTCGCGCCCGAAAAATTGCTGGCGCTCGTCGGCGAGCGCGCGGGGACGAACTTCTCGCCGAGCGGCGTGCTGCGCGTCGAGCTGTCGGAGGGCGAGGCGGACAACCTTATCGAAACCGTCCACGGCCTGTTGCTGCGCGTCGGCGCGGCGGACTAAAATAGGGGTTTCGGGTTTGCGGCCTACGGTTCGCAGTTCAAAGAGTGTCGAGCCGTGCGCCGCAAACCTGAAACATTGATTCGGACGATTGGCCCCGGAATTTTTCAACCGCAGATAACCGCAGGCGGGCGGCGAACCCCCGGCGTCCCGTCAGGCCGCCCGCGTTAAGGAGTAACAAAATCGTGAAGTCGAAATTTTACGCGCTCGCGTTCCCGCTCGCGTTCGCGCTCTTAGCCTCGGCCCCCGCGGCGCGGGCGCAGGAGGAGGGCACGGCGCGCGTCGTCGACGAGGTGATCGCGCAGGTCAACAACGAGGTCATCACGCTCTCGGCGCTCCGGCGCGAGATGAACGAGGCGGCCAAGGGGCTCGCGCAGGCCAAGGGCATCACGCTCGCGCAGGCCGAGGCGGAGGTCGCCAAGCGCCAGCCGGAGATCATCGCCACGCTCATCAACGAGCAGCTCCTCGTCCAGAAGGGCAAGGAGATCGGGATGGCCGAGGAGGTCGAGGCCGAGGTCAACCGCCGGATGATCGAGGTGATGAAGTCGGAGGGCTTCAAGACGCTCGAACAGTTGGAGGCGGCGATGAACGCTTCGGGCGTGTCGCCGGCGGCCGTGCGCACGTCGCTGCGCGGCGAGATCATGAAGCAGTTCGTCTTCGGGCAGGAGGTCGACCGCAAAATCTTCTGGGGCATGCCGGACTCCGAGGTCAAAGCCTACTTCGAGCGCAACCGCGACAAGTTCCGCAAGCCGGAGTCGCTGACGATCTCGGAAATCTTCCTGAGCACGGTCGGCAAGGACGACGCGCAGGTGAGCGCGCGGGCCGCCGAGCTGGTCACGCAGTTGCGCGCCGGGGGCGACTTCAAGGCGGTCGCCATGGTGCAGTCCGAGCGCGAGGAGGGGGGGCAGCGCACCGCGCCGAAGACCGGCGGCCGGGTCGGCTCCTTCCCGGTCTCGGAACTGAACCCGACGGTGCTGGCGCTCGTCAAGGATCTGAAGGTCGGCCAGATCACCGACCCCGTCAAGCTCGACAACGGGTACATGATCCTGCGCGTCGACGAGCGCACGCCCGCGGGCGACGCCGTCTTCGACGACCGCAAGGTGCGCGAGGCCCTCACGGTCGAGCGGCTGCCGAAGGAGCGCGAGGAGTACGTCGCCACGCTGATGCGCGACGCCTACGTCGAGATCGCGCCGTCCTACCGCGAGTCGGTCGCCGGCCTCCTGAAGACCGCCCCGCCGAAGGGCGGCCCCGCCAAGGCCGGCGGCGACAAGAAGGACGAGAAGAAGAACGACAAGAAAGAAGAGAAGAAGAACTGAAGAGCCGTAAATCGTGAATCGTAAATCGTGAATCGTAAATAGAGGAAGCAGTCTCTATTTACGATTCACGATTTACGATTCACGGCCTTTTACGATTGGCGGCCCTTATGCGCATCGATCAGTTCTTGCGGGCGAGCCGGCTGGTGCCGCGGCGCACGGTCGCGCAGGAGTTGTGCGAGGCGGGCGCGGTCGAGGTCAACGGCGTCGCGGCGCGCTC
>DATCVD010000384.1:0-6325 GCA_036567125.1 Pyrinomonadaceae bacterium
CGGCCGCGTCGTCGCCGTCGGCGGCTACGACGACGCGGCCGAAGGGTGCGCCCGCTACGACGCGCCGGACGACGCGGTCGTGATGCCGGGGCTGGTGGACACGCACGTCCACGTCAACGAGCCGGGCCGAACCGAGTGGGAGGGCTTCGAGACGGCGACGCGCGCGGCCGCGGCCGGCGGCACGACGACCGTCGTGGAGATGCCGCTCAACAGCGTGCCGGCGACGACGACGCCCGAAGCCCTCCGAGCGAAGCTCGCGGCGGCCGGGGGCAAGTGCGCGGTCGATGTCGCCTTCTGGGGCGGCGTCGTGCCGGGCAACGTCGGGGAGTTGGGGCGGATGCACGGGGCGGGCGTCGTCGGCTTCAAGTGCTTCCTCGTCGATTCGGGCGTCGCGGAGTTCCGGCACGTCGCGGAAGACGACTTGCGCGAGGCGCTGCCGGAACTGGCGCGCCTCGGTTCGCTGCTGATCGCGCACGCCGAAGTGGCCGGGCCGATTGACCGTGCGGTCGCGCGCGAAGCGGACGCGCGAAGCGACCCCCGCGCCTACGCGACCTTCCTGCGCACGCGGCCGCGCGAGGCTGAAGACCGCGCGGTCGAGTTGCTGATCCGCCTCTCGCGCGAGACGGGCGCGCGCGTCCACGTCGTCCATCATTCTTCGGCCGACGCGCTGCCGATGCTGCGCGGGGCGCAGCGCGAAGGCGTCCGAATTACGGCCGAGACGTGCCCGCACTACCTCGCCTTCGCGGCCGAGGAGATCGCGGACGGCGCGACGGAGTTCAAGTGCTGCCCGCCGGTGCGCGAGCGCGAGAACCGCGAGTGGCTGTGGGCCGCGCTCGCCGAAGGCACAATCGGGATGATCGTCTCGGATCACTCGCCGTGCCCGCCGGACATGAAGCGGCCGGAGGACGGCGACTTCCTGCGGGCGTGGGGCGGCATCGCGTCCTTGCAGCTGCGCCTGCCCGTCGTCTGGACGCACGCGCGGCGGCGCGGCCACACGCTTGAGCAGTTGGCCGAGTGGTTGGCGACCGCGCCCGCGCGCCTCGCGGGACTCGAAGGCAGCAAGGGCGCGATCCGCGAAGGCGCGGACGCGGACTTCGTCGTCTGGAAGCCGGAAGAGAATTTCCGCGTCGAGCCTTCGGCGCTGCTGCACCGTCACAAGCTCACGCCGTACGCGGGGCAGACTTTGAGCGGCGTGGTCGAGGCGACTTTCCTGCGCGGCGAAAAAATCTACGGGCGCGGCGAAGCGGCGGGCGGGCCGCGCGGGAAACTCCTGCTCGGCGGCCGGGAGGGCGCATGACGGATTTCACGGAACTGATCGATCTCGCGTCCGAGCGGCTCGGCGGCGCGGTCGTGTACGCGAACGACGACTTCTTCGCGCCGAAGGAGAACTTGCTGAAGCAGTCAGCGCCCGTCTGGCGCGAGGGCGCGTACACGGAGCGCGGCAAGTGGATGGACGGCTGGGAGTCGCGCCGCCGCCGCACGCCCGGCTTCGACTGGTGCGTCATCCGCCTCGGCCTCGCGGGCCGCGTCCGCGGCGTCGTCGTGGACACGTCCTACTTTCGCGGCAACTACCCCGAACAGTGCTCGCTCGAAGCCCTCGCGGCGGCAGGGCGGCCGGCGGTCGAGCAGTTGATCGACGAGGCGGCCGAGTGGATGGAGATTCTGCCCGTCTCGCAACTCGAAGGCGACTCGCGGAACCCGTTCGCGGTCGAGCACGGCGCGCGAGCCACGCACCTGCGCTTCAAGATTTACCCGGACGGCGGCGTGGCGCGGCTCCGCGTGTACGGCGAGGTCTTGCCCGACTGGCCGCGCATCGCGGGCCGCGGCGGCCAAGTCGATCTCGCGGCGGTCGAGCACGGCGGTCAGGTGCTCGCGTGCAGCGACATGTTCTTCGGCCACCGGCACAACCTGATCATGCCCGGCCGCGCCGCCGACATGAGCGACGGCTGGGAGACCAAACGACGCCGCGGCCCCGGCCACGACTGGGCCGTGATCAAGCTGGGCGCGCGCGCCCGCCGGATCGCGCGCGTCGAGGTTGACACCTCACACTTCAAGGGCAACTACCCGGACGCCTGTTCGCTCGAAGCCTGCGACCTCGCGGGCGGCGCGGCGGCCGGAACCGACTGGTCGTCACGCGACTGGCGCGAGGTGCTGCCGCGCACCAAGCTCGAAGCGCACACGCGCCACCACTTCGAGGACGAGATCGCCGGCGCGGGCGCGGCCACGCACCTGCGCTTCCACATCTACCCCGATGGCGGCGTCAGCCGCCTGCGCGTCTACTGCGAATTGGACGCGGGGAATTTGTGAGGCTTCCGGTTTGAACGCGGGGCAGGGGATTCAACGCCTGAACGATCTTCCGCCTGACGAGGCCGAAGGCGAGTTGCTCAAGTGCTGCGGCTCGTCGCGCTGGGCGCGTGAGGTCTCGTCTCGCCGGCCGTTTGAGAGTGTTGACGAGTTGATGAGCGCCGCTGACGAAGTTTGGCGTGGTCTTGATGCGACGGACTGGCTGGAGGCTTTCAGCCGCCACCCGAAGATCGGCGAGCGCAAGGCCGCCGCGGGGCAGACGCGGCGGGAGCAGGAGTGGTCGGCCGACGAGCAGGCGGGGTTGGGCCGGGCCGACAAAGAGGCGCGCGCGGAGTTGGCGCGGCTCAATCAGGCGTACGCGGAGAAGTTCGGTTACATCTTCATCGTCTGCGCGAGCGGCAAGACGCCGGCCGAGATGCTCGCGCTGCTGCGCGCGCGCTTGACGAACGACGCCGAGGCCGAGATCGAAGTCGCCGCCGAGGAGCAGCGGCGCATCACGCGGCTGCGGCTGCGAAAACTCCTCGAAGCATGAGCAGGATCACCACGCACGTCCTCGACACCTCGCGCGGCCGCCCCGCCGCCGGCATCATTGTCACGCTCGAAGCCCGAACGGACGCGGGCGACTGGCGCGCGGTCGGCCGCGGCGAGACGGACGCCGACGGGCGGCTCAAAAGTCTGACGGGCGAAGAGCTGAGCGAGGGCGTCTACCGCCTGACGTTCGAGACCGAGGGCTACTTCGCCGCGCAGGCCGAGGAGACTTTCTACCCGCTCGCGGTCGTCGTCTTCCGCGTGCGCGACGCGTCCGAGCATTACCACGTGCCCCTCCTCGTCAGCCCGTTCGGCTATTCAACTTACCGCGGGAGCTAAACGGTGAGAATCAACCCAACCCTGAGCGAATGGCTCAACCTCGCCGCGCGCTGGTTCCACGTCTTCGCCGGCATCCTCTGGGTCGGCACGACCTACTACTTCACTTGGCTCGACGCCCAGCTGTCGGAAGCCGAGCGCGAGGCCGGCGAGACAGAGCCGGCCGAGGTCTGGATGGTGCACAGCGGCGGCTTCTACGTCGTCGGCAAGCGCAAGCGGCCCGGCACGCGCCCGCTCCACTGGTTCCGCTGGGAGGCCGCGCTGACGTGGCTGAGCGGGATGCTGCTGCTCGTCGTCGTCTACTACCTCGGCGGCGTGATGGTCGACCCTGACGTGGCCGACATCTCGAACACGACCGCCGTCCTCATCTCGCTCGGCGCGTTAGCCGCCGCGTGGATCATCTACGACCTGCTGGCACTCACCCCGCTCGTCAGAAACGAACTCGCCTTCGCCGCCGTCTGCCTCGCGCTCGTCACGGCCGCGTCTTACGGCCTGACGCGGGTGTTCAGCGGCCGCGCGGCCTACCTGCAAGTCGGCGCGATGTTCGGCACGATCATGGTCGCCAACGTCTGGCAGCGGATACTCCCGGCGCAGCGGCGCACGATTGCCGCTGCCAAGTCGGGCGAAGGGTTCGACCCCGCGCTCGGCCTGCGCGCCAAGCAGCGCTCGAAGCACAACACCTTCATGGCCGTGCCCGTCGTCTTCACGATGATCGGCAACCACTTCCCCGTCTCGACCTACGGCAGCCGCTACAACTGGCTCATCCTGTCGGCCCTCGTCCTCGTCGGCTGGATCGCCGCCAAGTTCGTCAGGCGCGCGTGAAGCCCCGCGGGAAACTGAAATAGCCGTCCGCGCCCGGCTCGAAGTCCAGAACTTCAACGACCGCGTCTGCATTCAACCCCCCGTAGATGTGCGGGAACAACTCCGGCCCGCCCTCCAAATTCTCGTAAACGATCTCCGGCCCGACGCGCTCCGTGTCGATGCACAGCAGCACTAGCCCGCGCTGGCCGCGGAAGCGCGCGTCGGCCACCCGGACGACCTGCTCGCGCGTCGAGCAGTGGATGAACCCCTCGGCCGCGAACGCTTCGGGCCGGTAAGAGCTTTCCGCCTCTGCCCGCTCCCAAGCCTCGCGCGCGGCGATGTGAAAGATTGTTGCCATGGTCGTGTCGCCGTATGACGGCGTGTTGAACGTGATTCGGAGGGCGAGGTGGGAGGGGGCGTCCGTCCCGCCGACGCGGGCGAGGCGACGTGAAGGCTCACGCGCCGGGGCCGCGCGGCGGCACTGTCGCCGTCGCGCGGCCCCGACAACTCGTCACGCACTTGCGGCCTCGGGCTAGCTCTTACGCAGCGCGGCCAGAGCGTTCAGCACTTCGTCGCTGTGCCCGGCCGGCTTGACCCCGACAAACACTTTGGCGATCTTCCCCGCGGGGTCGATGATGAACGTGTTGCGGGCCGACAACTTGTTCCCCTGATACTCCATCACGGAGCCGTACTCGGACGACACCTTCGCGTCCGGGTCGGACAGCAGCTTGAAGCTCAAGCCTTCTTTGGCGCAGAAGTCTTTGTGCGACTCGGCGGTGTCAACGCTCACGCCGAGGATGACCGCGCCCGCCTGCTCGTACTTCGCCAGATCGCGCTGGAAGTTGCGGGCCTGAAGCGTGCACCCGGAAGTGAAATCCTTCGGGTAGAAGTAGAGCACCACCCACCGGCCGCGGAAATCTTTCAGACTCACCTGCTTGCCTTCGTTCGTCGTGAGCTTGAAGTCCGGCGCGGCCGCGCCGACCGGGGGCTGATCCGCTGCGGCGTGCGCCAGCGCGGCGGCCATGACCACCGCGCCGGCCGCGGCCGAGATGAAACGTAAGAAGGGCTTTCTCATCATCAGTTTATCCTCCAAACTTCGTCTTCCTGACAGGGATGATTCGCACAAAGTATTACCGTAACGGGCGGGCGCGCACAAGCGGCCGCGCGCCCTCGGGTGATCACAGGTGTTGCCGGCCTTTGAGGATTTTGACGAAGGAGCCGGAGCGCAGTTCGTCGAGGGTGAGGCCGGACAACTCCAGTGCCTCCTGCTCGGTGAGCGCGCCGGAGTTGAGGGCGCGCAGGAAGTAGTTGAGCAGACCTTGACCCGTCGCGGCGTCGTCGAACACGTCGCCGACGAGGGTGGCCTTGGCGGCCTTCTCGACGAAGTTGCGGAGTCGTTCGCTGGCGGCGTCGAGTCCTTCGAGGAAGAAGGAATAGACGGCGGCGTAGCGGGTGGGGAGTTGGGCGGGGTGCAAGTCCCAGCCCTGATAGAAGCCGCCGGCGAGCGAGTGGCGCGCGTGCGTGAAGTGGAGACGCCACGCGCGGTGGACGGTGCGGCGGTTCTCGTCCGACTGCTCGGCGGTGAGCGGTTGTCCTTCCGACGCGCGGTGCGGGGCGACGGGCATGATGTTGGTCGCGCCGTCGGAGAGCCAGACGCCCGTGCCGCTCAGGGAGACCTGCATCATGTGCTTGGCGAAGTCGCACGCGGGGTGGAGCATGTGCTGGTGGGCGGCGGTGATCTGGCAGGCGGCCGTGTAGTCATAGGTTCCGAAGTGGGCGGCGGAGCAGCGGCCCCGCGCGGCGCGCAGCAGGAGCGGGAGACTCAGCTCGCCGCGCGGGCCGATGATCGACTGCGTCGTCTCGATCATCATCTCGAAGCGGAGCGAGTTTCCGACGAGGCCGAGCTGCGGCTCGATCGCGTCGAAGATGTCGGCGAGGGCGGCGACCTGTTCGGGCGTCGTGATCTTGGGGAGCGTGACGACGAAGTTCGCGGGGAGCCGGCCGCCGTTCTCGGCGACGAGCGTCGTGAGGAAGATGTCGAGCGTGCGGACGGAGCGCGCGCGCAGCTCTTCGGTGAAGGGCTTGATGCGGATGCCGACGAAGGGCGGGAGCGTGCCGGCCCGCGCGCCGGCCGCGACTTCGCGCGCGGCCGACTCGGCGTGGCCGTCTTCCTCCGCGTCGGGCCGGTTGCCGTAGCCGTCCTCGAAGTCGATGCGGAAGTCCTCCACCGGCTCGCGCTCGAGCTTGTCCATCACGCGCCCGTAGACGCGCTGGGCGAAGCGGCCGCGCTGGGGCAGCCCCAGGCTATGGGCCAGCTCGGGCGCGTCCGGCGCGTAGTCCTTCAGCGCCGCCAGCG
>DATCVD010000385.1:0-2764 GCA_036567125.1 Pyrinomonadaceae bacterium
GGCGTCGCCGTCACCGTCCGCAACGCGGAGACCGGCCAGACGCGCGCGGCGGCGAGCGACGGCGAGGGGCGCTGGACGATGCCCGCGCTCCCCGTCGGCACTTACGAGGTGACGTACGAGTTGGCCGGCTTCCGCCGGCAGGTCAGGCCCGACGTACGGGTCGAGGCCGCCGTCCCGCGCACGCTCGAAGACCGGCTCGAAGTCGGCAGCCTCGAAGGCGAGAGCGTAATGGTCACGGATCAGGCCACGCTCGTCACGCCGGAGACCTCGACCGCCTTCCGGCAGGTCGATTCCGAGTCGCTCGTCGCCGTCCCGACCTCGACGCGCAGCTTCACGCACCTGCTCTCGACCGAGGCCGGCGTCTCCTCCGATCTCCCGCCCGTGCTCACCAACGGCAACGGCAACATCTCGCCCTCCGTCAACGGCACGCGCACCACCTCGACGAGCCTCTTCTTCAACGGCGTGGACGCCACCAACATCACCACCAACGAAGGGTCGCTCAACGACAACATCGCGCCCGCGCCGGAGACTTTGCAGGAAGTTAAGTTGCAGACCTCGCTCTACGACGCCTCGACGGGCCGCTCCGGCGGCGGCAACTTCCAGCTCATCACGCGGCAGGGCGGCAACACCTTCAACGGCTCGGTCTATTACTACGTCCAGAACAGCGGTTCAACGCCAACGACTTCTTCTTCAACAAGGAAGGGATCGACCGCCCGAAGGCCCGCCGCCACGAGGGCGGCTTCACCGTCGGCGGCCCCGTCGTCCGTGACAAGTGGTTCTTCTTCGGCGGCTACCAGAAGACCTCCGCCGTCACCGGCTTCGTCCCGACGGCGCGCTCAACGACCGTCCTGCCCGTCGCGCTGCGCCGCATCACCGGCGAGCGCACGGCCGAGAACTTGGCCGCCGCCTTCAACGCCGAGAACGGCTGCGCGGGCGCGAACTGCCTGACGCCCGCCGACATCTCGCCCGTCGCCGTCCGCCTCTTGAATCTGCGCAACCCCGTCACCGGCGATTTCGTCGTCCCCTCGCCGCGCGCGGGCGGCCGAAGCGTCGGCGTTGATCGCGCGGGCGCGCGCCTTCCAGTTCGGCTCGGTTCAGTCGGGCGGCGTCACGACGCGCACCGTCCGCGAGAACAACCCGCTCGTCCAGCAGCTCAACGTCGTGCCGTCCGAGTTCGAGCAGGATCAGTTCACCACGCGCGTCGACGGCCGGCTCTCCGAGTCGGTCTCGCTGACCGCGACCTTCTTCTTCTCGAATTTCCCCGGCCTCGACTCGTTCCCCGACCCCTCGTCGCTCGCCTCGCCCTTCACGCTGCGCCGCGGCGACCGCAACCGCACGCTCGCCGTCTCCGAGCAGCACATCTTCTCGCCCACCCTCATCAACGAGGCGCGCTTCGGCTTCTTCTACCTCAACAACACCCGCTCGCTCGACGACCCGTTCCTCTCCGAAGCCCTGACGAGCCAAGCGGTCGGCATCGGCAACCCCGCCCTGCTCTTCGACGACAGCCCCGGCACGCGCCGCCTCGGCCACTTCATCGGCCGCCCCGGCACGCCGCTCTCGCAGTTCTCCTTCGGCGGCCCGAACGACTCGTTCAACCGGCGCACGCAGCAGACCGTCAGCTTCTCCGACAACCTGACTTGGGTCAGGGGCGCGCACACCTTCCGCGCGGGCGGCGACTTCAAGCGCCACCGCCACGACTCGAATCTGCCCGAAGAGCAGGCCACCGAGTTCGAGAAGTTCGACAGCTTCACGCAACTCCTGACCGGCAACGCGACCGAGGCCGACACGCAGTTCGGCGTCACCGACAAATCTTTCCGCTTCCTCGACTTCGGCGGCTACGTCACGGACGACTGGAAAGTCACGCGCAAGCTCACCCTGAACCTCGGCCTCCGCTACGAGCTCTTCATGTGGCCGACCGAGAAGGACGGGCGCATCGGCAACTTCGACTTCAGCAGCTTCGCCGGTTGCTTCACGCCGCAGGGCGCGGCGCTCTCCACTTGCGACAACCCGACGCCCGGCTTCATCGTCCCCGACAACGCCGCGCCCGTCGGCCTCGCCAACGTTGACAGCGCCATTGCCGCGACCGCCCGCGCCGGCAACCGCCACACTTTGAGCGGGCAGGACTGGAACAACTTCGCCCCGCGCGCCGGCTTCGCCTACTCGCCGTGGGAGGGCCGCAACTTCGTCGTCCGCGGCGGCTTCGGCGTCTTCTACGACCGCCCCTCGGCCGCCTTCGTCAACACGGTCTTCTCCAACTACCCGTTCCTGCGCGAGGTCGAGATCACAGTCCCTTCCGGCAACGTGCCCCTCGACACGGCCTTCGCGCAGCAGCCGACCAACCTCGGCCTGAACAACTGGCTCCCGTTCCGCGTCGTGCGCGCGGCGGGCGCGGGCGGCTCTTACGTCATCCGCGACGCGACGAATGTTGCGCGCGACGCGCGCGGCAACCCGACCGTCGGCGCTAACCTCGGAAACATCGCCGAGACGTTCGAGTTCCGCGCCGTCGACCGGAACTTGCGGACGCCCTACGTCCAGCAGTGGAACGTCGGCTTCCAGTACGAGTTCGTCAGCAACTGGCTGCTTGAGGCGCGCTACGCCGGCACGCGCGGCCGCAACCTCCTGCAAGCCGTCGCCTTCAATCAGGGCTACGATCTGAACGACCCCGCGACGCCCGATCACATCTTCGAGCGTTTCAACCAAGCGTACCTCGCCGCGGGCGCACCGAACGGCGCGCTCGGCGCGGGCGCGACGGCGCGCGAGCGCG
>DATCVD010000386.1:0-2867 GCA_036567125.1 Pyrinomonadaceae bacterium
GGGATCGCCGGCGCGCACCGTCTCGACGATCGCCAGCAGCTGCGTAGCGATCACATGGACCAGCGGGAACATGAACAGCCCGAGGATCATGAACAGCCGGAAGCCGAACACGAACGCCGCCCGCGCCCGAGTCGTCCGTGCCGACGACGCCGCAGACGGGTCAGCCATCCGCGCCCGCCGCGACGGGCGCGGAGCCGGACGAACATACATCGTGAAAAGCCGTGAACCGTGAACCGTGAACCGTGAATAGTTAAAAAGCAGTTCTGAATCTATTCACGATTTACGATTCACGATTCACGAATCAAGGAGTCATCATGCCTAAACTGAAAACGCACAAGGGCGCGGCGAAGCGCTTCCGCACGACCGCCACGGGCAAGGTCAAGCGGGGCCACTCGCACGCGCGCCACATCCTGACGAAGAAGACGCAGAAGCGTAAGCGCAACCTCGACATCGACACGCTCGTGGCCGATGCCGACATGGATCGCGTCAAGGCGATGCTGCCTTACGGGAAAGTGTCGCGGAGCAAGAAGCCGGCCCCGGCAGCCAAGCAGCCGACCGCCGAAGTCGCGCAGGATTAAGGCGCGGCGCGGCCCGCCCAAGGACGTAGCTCGGCGGCGGGTGAGACGAGGTTTTATTTAGGAGGGAATTGTTATGCCGAGGGCAAAACGTGGCAACAAGCGCAAAGAGAATCGCAAGAAGATACTGAAGCTGGCGAAGGGCTACCGGGGGACGAAGTCGAAGCTCTACCGCTCGGCCAACGAGTCGGTGCAGCGCGCGCTCAACTTCGCCTACACGGGCCGCAAGCTCAAAAAGCGCGACTTCCGCTCGCTCTGGATCGTCCGCATCGGCGCGGCCGCGCGCCTGAACGGGCTGAACTACTCGCAGCTCATGCACGGCCTCTCTCTGGCCGGGATCGAGCTCGACCGCAAGGTGCTCGCCGATCTGGCCGCCAACGCGCCCGAAGCCTTCACGGAGCTGGCGACGCAGGCGAAGAACGCGATTGAGAACAAACCGCAACAGCAGGCGGCGGCCTAAAGGCCGTCAATCGTAAATCGTAAATCGTGAATAGAAGAAAGTCTGTTCTTTCTATTCACGATTTACGATTTACGATTTACGAATTCTTATGAGTTCCGAAGACGTGAGGCGGCAGCCGGCGGTCGTGCGCGAAGCGTTCGAGCAGGAGTTCGGGCGCTTCGCTCGTTTTCGCGGCACGGGTGACGGGTCGGCGCTTGATCGGCTAACGCTGCCGGACGCCGAGGCGGCGCAGCGCGAGCTTGCGGAGCTGCGGACGCGGCACGCGGGGAAGAAGAGCGCGCTCGGCAACCTCAAGAAGCTGATCGGGCGCGTCGCCCCGGAAGAACGCGCGGCGTTCGGTCAGGAGGTTCAGGCGGTCGAGCGCGAGATCGGCGTCGCCCTCGAAGAGGTTGAGGCCGCGCTCAAGGCGCGCGCTGCGGAGTTGCGCGCCGAGCGCGAGCGCGTGGACGTGACGCTGCCCGGCCGCCGCCCGCGGCGCGGCCACCTGCACCCGGTCACGCTCGTGCGCCAGCGCATCGAAGACATCTTCGTCTCGATGGGCTACTCGGTCGAGGACGGGCCCGAGATCGAGACCGACTTCTACAACTTCACCGCGCTCAACATCCCCGAAAACCACCCGGCGCGATCCTTTCAGGACACCTACTACACGGCCGACGGCTTCGCGCTGCGCTCGCAGACCTCGACCGTGCAGATTCACGCGATGCAGCGCCGCGGCGCGCCGCTGCGCATCATCGCCCCCGGCAAGGTCTTCCGGCGCGACACGCCCGACGCCACGCACAACCCGATGTTCTTCCAGCTCGAAGGGCTGCTCGTTGATCGCGGCATCACGATGGGCCACCTGAAGGGGACGGTCGAGGAGTTCCTCGGAAGGATGTTCGGGCCGGGCACGCGCACGCGCTTCCGCCCCTCCTACTTCCCCTTCACCGAGCCGAGCGCCGAGTTCGACTTCACCTGCTTCAAGTGCGGCGGCGCGGGGCGGCAGGGCGGCGAGCCGTGCCGCCTCTGCAAGGGCGGCGGGTGGATCGAGTTGGGCGGGTCGGGCATGGTGCACCCGAACGTGTTGCGCGCGGGCGGGGTCGACGCGGAAGAGTTCTCCGGCTTCGCCTTCGGCTTCGGCATCGACCGGATGTGCGCCCTGATGTACACGCTCGACGACATCCGCCTCCTCTTCGAGAACGACGTGCGCTTCCTCGAACAGTTTAATTAAGAGCTGTTAGCTGTTAGCAAAACCGGTGGCTACCACGAGAGCGCGGCCGTACTGTTAGCTGGTTCCTCGCCGTTTCTCTTGCCTAACGGCTAACAGCTAACAGCTAACAGCTAACGGCTAATAGCTAACGGCTAACGATGCAGGAAAAATTCCTAGTCCTCGGCGGCGGCGGGATGATCGGGCGGCAGGTCGTCCACGAGATCGCGGGGCGGCTGCGGCCGCAGTGGATCCTCGTGGCCTCGCGCTACCAGAAGGAGGTGCGGCAGGCGCTCAAAAACTTCCGGCGCGAGTTCCCGCACGTCCACTTCCTCGGCAGCTGGGGCGACGTGTTCCTGCGCGCCGAGTGGAACTCGCAGGAGCACCGGATGCAGCGGCCGCGCTCCGAGGTGCTCAAGGAGCCGGGGCGGCGCGCGGCCATCTACGAGGACATCTTCGGCGACTTCGGGCGGGCCTACGAGGGGTCGCAGCTCGTGCGGCTCATCCTCGAACACCGCCCCGACGTGGTCGTCGACTGCGTCAACACCGCGACCGGCATCAGCTATCAGGACGTTTACACGGCCTCGGCCGGGGCCAAGCTCCGCGTCGAGGCGCTGAACGCGGCCGTCGCCGCGGACGGCGGGGCGGG
>DATCVD010000387.1:0-2802 GCA_036567125.1 Pyrinomonadaceae bacterium
CGGGCGCGCGCGACGGCGCGATCAAAGTTTGGGAGGTGGCCGGCGCGAGGGAAGTCGCAACGCTCGCGGGGCACACGAAGGCCGTCGCGTCGGTCGCCTTCAGCCCCGACTCGAAGTGGCTCGCTTCCGGCGGCGCGGATCGCGCGGTCAAGGTTTGGGACGTGAAGGCCGGACGGGAGGCGCGCACGCTCGGCGGCCACACGGGCGACGTTCTGGCCGTCGCTTTCTCGACGGACGGCAGGCAGATCATTTCGGCCGCCGCCGACCGGCGCGGCGTGAGGACTTGGGACGCGGGCAGCGGGCGCGAGTTGGGCAAACAGGAGGACGCGGCGGCGGAGCAGGCGCTCGTCGCGGCGGCGTTCAGCCCCGACCGGAAGGTGCTCGCGTCGAGCGTGGGCGATAAGACGGTCGTGCTGAGCGCCGTCGGCCGGCCGGACAACGCGCGCACGCTCCAGACGCGCGCGGGCGGGGTTTACGCGGCGGCGTTCAGCCCCGACGGCAAGTGGTTCGCGTCGGGCGGCAAGGACAACGCGGTCAAGCTGTGGGACGCGGCCAACGGGCGCGAGGTCGGGAGCACCGACGCGCGCATGGGCTGGGTGACGGCCGTCGTCTTCTCGCCCGACAGCCGCCTGCTCGCCGCGGGCGGCTTGGACGGCGGCATCAAGGTCTGGGACATCGAAGGCGCGCGCGAGCTGTACAGCCTCGAAGGCCACCGGCGCAAAGACAACCCGCTCCTGACGCCCTCGGTCAACGCGCTCGCCTTCAACGCGGCGGGCGAACTCGCCTCGGCCGGCAACGACGGGCAGGTCAAGGTCTGGGACTTGAAGACCGGCGCGCTCGCCCGCACGTTCGAGGGGCACGCGGCGGAAGTCCACGGCCTCGCCTACAGCCCCGACGGGAAGTGGCTCGCCTCGGCTTCGTCGGACAAGACGGTCAGGCTGTGGGACGCAGGCTCGGGCGCGGCCGCGCAAACTTTCGGCGGGCACGCGGACGCGGTCTACTCCGTCGCCTTCTCGCCGGACGGGAAACTGATCGCGTCGGCCGGCCGCGACCGCGTCGTCAAAATCTGGGACGCGGCGACGAAGCGCGAGGCCGCCTCGGTCGCGGGGCAGGACGAGTTCTCGCTCGTCGCCTTCTCGCCCGACGGCAGGCAGCTCGTCGCGGGCACGGCGGCCGGCCGCGTGAACGCGTTTGAAGTCGCGTCGTGGCGCGAGCTGTACAGCCGCGCGACGCACACGGGCCGCATCAACGGCGCGGCCTACGCCCCCGGCGGGCGCTGGCTGGCGACCGCGAGCGAGGACGGGAGCGTCAGGCTGTGGGACGCGGCGGCGGGCGAACTCGCCGCGACCCTCGTCTCCATCTTCGAGACGGGCGACTGGCTGGTCGTCGCGCCCGACGGGCTGTTCGACGGCTCGCCCGAGGCGTGGGATCAAATCCTGTGGCGCTTCGAGAACCGCACGACGTACGTGCGGCCCGTCGAGGTCTTCTTCAACGAGTTCTACCACCCCGGACTGCTCGCCGAAATACTCGCCGGCAAGGGGCCGCGCGCGGAGAAAGAGATCGCGCTGCGCGACCGCCGCCAGCCGCGCGTCAGGCTGTCGGCCGGCGGCGCGTCTCCGTCGGCCGCGGGCGCGTCGTCGGCGCACCACGCCAACACGCGCGAGGTCGCGGTGCGCGTCGAGGTCGAGGAGGAGTCGGGCGGGGCGACGCAGGCGGCCGGCGGGGGCGCGCGCGACGTGCGCCTGTTCCGCAACGGGCTGCTGGTGAAGGCTTGGCGCGGCGACGTGCTGTCGGGCGCGGTCGAGGGCTGCCGGCCTTCGGGGCGCGGCGCGGCCGTGTGCGAGGCGACGATCCCCGTCGTGGCCGGCGCGAACGAGTTGAAGGCTTACGCGTTCAACCGCGACAACGTGAAGAGCGCGGACTCGGAGCTCGCCGTCAGCGGGGCCGAGTCCTTGCGGCGGCGCGGGACGGCCTACATCCTCGCCGTCGGCGTCAACGAGTACGCCAACAAGAGTTTCAACTTGAAGTTCGCGCGCGCCGACGCCGACGCCTTCGGGGCGGAGGTGAGCCTCGCGCAGTCGAAGGTCGCCTCTTACGCCGCCATCGAGGTCGTCCCGCTCCACGACACGGAGGCGACGAAGCAGAACATCCTGACCGCGCTCGCGCGCTTCTCCGGCGCGGCCGAGCCGCTGCCGGCGACTGCCCCGCCCGCGCTCGCGCGCCTGAAGCCGGCGCAGCCCGAAGACACGGTCTTCGTCTACTTCGCGGGCCACGGCGTGGCGCGCCGCCAGTCGTTCTACATGATCCCGCACGACGTGGGCTACGGCGAAAACTTCAAAGGTTCGGAGGAGGAGCGCTTCGGCCTGCTCGCGTCGCACAGCATCTCGGATCGCGAGCTGGAGGCCGCGCTGGAGCGCGTTGACGCCGCGCAGATCGTGCTAGTCCTCGACGCGTGCAATTCGGGTCAGGCTTTGGAGGCCGAGGAGAAGCGGCGCGGGCCGATGAACACGAAGGGGCTGGCGCAACTCGCCTACGAGAAGGGCATCTTCATCCTCACCGCCGCGCAGAGCTTTCAGGCGGCGAAGGAGGTCAACCGCCTCGGCCACGGGCTGCTCACGCACGCGCTCGTCGTGCAGGGACTCAAAGGCGGCGAGGCCGACGCCAAGCCGCGCGACGGCCAGATCGTGATGGGCGAGTGGCTGGATTACGCGACCGACCGCGTGCCGCGGATGCAGGTCGAGGAGCAGAAGCGCAACACGCGCGGGCTGGCCGCCGCGCTCTCGGCGCAGCGCCCGGCCGCCG
>DATCVD010000388.1:0-2574 GCA_036567125.1 Pyrinomonadaceae bacterium
ACCGCGTGGCGTTGCGTCGCGCGCGCGGGCCGGCGAATAACGCGGCGAATAACGCGGCGAACAACGCGGCGAACAACCGCAACAGCGCCGACGAGGCGAAGGCCGAGCGAGAGGAAGACCGCGGGCGGCAGCGCGCCGAGACGCGCAGCGTCGGCGGCCGCCAGTTCCGCCGCGAGGGCAGCGTGTGGATCGACACGGCCTACCGCTCCGGTCAGGCCACGGTGTCGGTGCGACGCGACTCCGAGCAGTATCGCGCGCTCGTCGCCGACGAACCCGAAATCGGCCGCATCAGCCGCGCCCTCGGCGGCGAAGCCGTCATCGTCTGGAAGGGCCGCGCGTACCGCGTAAAGCCGTAAATCGTGAATCGTAAATCGTAAATAGATAAAAGCCGGTCGGGGCTAATCTTGATCGCCCCGCGCCGGCCGCTGCTTTTAACGATTCACGATTCACGATGCCGCAATGATCTTCCGCAGCCCCCAACCCGATGTCGCCATCCCTGATTCCGCGCTGACGCCGTTCGTCTTCGAGCAGGCGCGGCTGCGCGGCGCGAAGCCCGCCGTCATCGACGCCGAGACCGGCCGCGGCTTCACCTACGCGCAACTCGACGCGGCCGTCCGCAGCACCGCCGCCGGACTCCGGGCGCGCGGCTACGCGAAGGGCGACGTGCTCGCCATACTCAGCCCGAACGTGCCGGAGTACCCGGTCGCCTTTCACGGCGCGGCGCTCGCGGGACTGACGGCGACGACCGTCAACCCGCTCGGCACGGCCGAAGAGATCGCCAAGCAACTTGAGGACGCGCGCGCGCGCGGACTCGTCGCGCACCCGACTCTCTTGGGCAAGGCGGCGGAGGCGGCGCGCGGCGCGGGCGTCGGGGAGTTGTTCGTCTTCGGCGGCGACGCGGCCGGGGGCGTCGAGCCGTTCGCGCGCTTGTACGAGCGGGAGGCCGACGCGCCCGCGGTCGAGATCGATCCGCGCGGGGACGTGGTCGCGCTGCCGTATTCGAGCGGGACGACCGGGCTGCCGAAGGGCGTGATGCTCACGCACCGCAACCTCGTCGCGAACCTCTGCCAGATCGCGCCGCTCGACATCACGCGCGCGGAAGACACGGCGCTCTGCGTCCTGCCGCTGTTCCACATCTACGGCCTCGCCGTCATCATGAACGTCTCGCTGCGCGTCGGCGCGACCGTCGTCATGATGCCGCGCTTCGACTTCCCGGAGTACCTCGACAACCTCGAACGCCACCGCGTCACGGTCGCGCACGTCGTCCCGCCCATCGTGCTCGCGCTCGCGAAGCAGCCCGCGGTCGAGGGGCGCGACCTGTCGAGCCTGCGGCTGCTCTTCAGCGGGGCCGCGCCGCTCGGCGCGGAGTTGACGCGCGCGTGCGCGCAAAAACTCGGCTGCGCCGTCCGGCAGGGCTACGGCATGACGGAGAGCAGCCCGGCCACCCACATCACGCCCGCCGACGCGGCCGAGGCGAAGCCCGGCTCGGTCGGCACGTGCGTGCCCGGCACCGAGAGCAAGATCGTCGACGTGGGGACGGGCGGGCCGCTCGGCGCGGGGGCCGAGGGCGAAATCTGCGTCCGCGGCCCGCAGGTGATGAAGGGCTATCTGAACCGCCCCGAAGAGACCGCGCAGACGGTTGACGCCGACGGCTGGCTGCACACCGGCGACATCGGCTACGCCGACCGGGACGGCCACTTCTTCATCGTGGATCGCGCCAAGGAGCTGATCAAGTACAAGGGCTTTCAGGTCGCGCCGGCCGAACTCGAAGCGCTGCTCTTAACGCACCCGGCGGTCGCCGACGCCGCGGTCGTCCCCGCGGCGGACGAGGAGGCCGGCGAAATCCCGAAAGCCTTCGTCGTCCTCAAGCCCGCCGCGCCGCTCGCGGCAGACGACGCGCCCGCGGAGTTGATGACTTACGTCGCCGCGCGCGTCGCGCCGCACAAGAAGATTCGCCGCGTCGAACTCGTCGATCAAATCCCGAAGTCGCCCTCCGGCAAAATCCTGCGGCGGATGTTGAAAGGGAAGTGAAGCTGTTAGCTGTTAGCTGTTAGCTGTTAGCTGTTAGCCCTTAGTGGTCAGCCGCTAGCTCCTAATTGCCGGCGGTTAGGCTTTAGTCGTTGGCCGCTAGAACCTAATCGCTGATGCTAAGCCCCGGCCGTCAGGGTTATACCCTAATCGTCAGACATTAGACTCTAATCGTCAGACATTACGCGCTAGCGGCTAGACGTTAGGCTTTAACGATAAAGCATTAGGCTTTAATGATCGGACATTAAGCTTTAGCTGCCGGCCGTCAGGTCTTAGACGGGGAAGCGCGGGCGCTAACGCCGCCGATTTTCGTCCCGGCTGACGGCTAACAGCCAATCGCTAACAGCCAATCGCTGACAGCTAACAGCAAATCGCTTCCCATCCCCGCCCGTCTTTGTTTATCCTCGCAGTCAAACAAGACTTCGGAGGTCAGCCCCGTGTTCAGAACCCAGTCCCGCGCGCGCGGCGCGTCGGCGGCGGCCGTCGCGTGCGCGCTCGTCGCGATCAACCTTCTCTCGCACCCGGCGACGACGCGGGCACAGCCAC